>DATKFO010000443.1:0-15634 GCA_035544355.1 Thermoanaerobaculia bacterium | reverse complement strand
CGGGCGGGCGCGAAGGATCCCCTGCCGACGGAGCGCGTCTCGTGTCACCGGAGGGGATCCTTCGCACCCGCCCGCCGCCCGCTCAGGATGACACTGAGATCACGGCAATTCCCCAACATACTTCGCCCGCGGCCGGATGATCGTGTTTTGCGCGTATTGCTCGAGCGCGTGCGCGATCCAGCCGATCGTGCGGCCGAGGGCGAAGAGCGTGAGCGCGCTGCCGGCGGGGAGGGCGAGCGTGCGCCTGAGCGCAACGAGGGCGAAGTCGACGGTGGCGAGCTCGCCGAGGAGTGATTCGGCGGCGGCGCCGAAGGCGCGGGCGGCGGCGAGCTCCTTCGATTTCGGGAAACGCGCGGCGAGCATTTCGATCAGCAGCTTTGCGCGTGGATCGCCGTTCGGATAGAGCGGATGTCCGAATCCTTCGATCGTCTCGCCGCGGCGCAATCGCTCGCCGAGTGTTTTCTTCACATCGCGTGAGCGGCGCAGCTCATCCATCAGCGCCGCGATGCGTGCCGTCGCGCCGCCGTGTTTCGTTCCTTCGATCGCCGCGAGTCCTGCGATCACGACCGCGTACGGATTCGATCCCGCCGACGCAACGCAGCGCGCGGTGAACGACGACACGTTCAATTCATGATCGGCGCAAAGAATCAGCGCAGCGCGAATCAACTCCGCCGCATGCGCGTTCGCCGGCGCCCACGCACGCGCAAGCGTGTCCTCGACCGTCGCTTCGAGCTCGCGCGATTCGGCGGCGACGCTCGTCAACAAGTTGATGATGCGCCAGCCGGTCTGCGCGATCGCGCGCGGACGCAGATCGAACGCGAGCGGATCGCGTGCGGCGACGACGGCGAGAATCGACTGCGCTCGATTCACGAACGGCAAATCGTCTTCCGCATGTCCGCCCGCGACGACGTGCAGCGGCGTGTCGAAGATGTCGGCGTCGAATGTGCCGGTCCACATCAGCGACGCAACTTCTTCGAGCGATCGCGTGCGCGCGAGCTCCGCGGCATCGTGTCCGCGATAGTACAAACGGCCGTTCGACATCAGCGTGAGCGCCGACTCGAGAATCGGCACACCCCACCGCAGCGCGTGCTGCGCGGCCTTCTCCGGATCTTTCCGCTCTTCGGTGCGCTGGCGCAGACGCTCTACATCTTCACGCGAATACCGCCGCTCGCGAGCCTTCCCCGGCACGGCCTCGGAACGAATGAATCCGCGGCTGACGTACGCGTACAACGTCGCGCGATTCACGCCGAGGCGTTTCGCGGCTTCATCGGCGCCCAGGAAGGCGTCCTTCTTCATGGTCACGAAATCGTACCATCGAAACATTGATTGCACAATCAATATTGACATCATTCGTCATGCGACCAAAGATGACGATCATGATGATCAACAGCGGACTCGATGGCGTCGTCGTCGCGGAAACGCGGCTGAGCATGGTGGATGGAGAGCGCGGCGAGCTGATCATCGCCGGCGTGCCGGTCGAAGAGCTCGCAGCGAATGCAACCTTCGAAGAAACGGTGGAGTTGTTGTGGGGCGAGTCTGTCGATCTCTCGTCGCGCGAATTGCCGCCGTTTGCGATCGAAGTGCTGCGCGAATGCGCACGCAATCGCGTTGACGTGATGGATGCGCTGAGGCTCGGTTTGGAGTGCAGCACTCAAAATGTGGCACAGACACTCTTGTCTGTGCGCCCCGCGCTGGATGAGCCGATGCACACTGGGTTCCGGCCTCCCGAGTGCGCACAGACAGGAGTGTCTGTGCCACATCACCGCATTCTCGCGATCTTCCCGACCATCGTCGCAACGTACTGGCGTCTCCTCAACGCACACGAACCGATCGCGCCGCGCAGCGATCTCTCGCACGCCGCAAACTATCTCTGGATGCTGCGCGGCGTTGCGCCATCAGCCGAAGAAACGCGCGGACTCGAAACGTATCTAAACACCGTCATCGATCACGGCCTCAACGCGTCGACATTCACCGCGCGCGTGATCGCATCGACCGGCTCCGATCTCGTCTCCGCGATCGTGGGCGCGCTCGGCGCGTTGAAAGGTCCGCTGCACGGCGGCGCTCCGGGACCGGCCCTCGACATGGTGTTCGAGATCGGCGACGCATCACGCGCGGAAGAAGTGCTGCGCCGCAAGATCGAATCGGGCGAGAAGCTGATGGGCTTCGGCCATCGCGTCTACAAAGTGCGCGACCCACGCGCGGACGTGCTCAACGCCGCGGCGCATCGCCTCTTCACGCGCGGCGGCGATCTCGCGCTCTACGAGCTCGCGCGCGCCGTCGAAGAAACCGCACTGCGTCTGCTCGAAGAATACAAACCGGGACGCCGCCTGCAGACGAACGTCGAGTTCTACACCGCGTTGTTGTTGCACGGACTCGGACTCGAAGCGCCGCTCTTCACGCCGACGTTCGCAATCAGCCGCGTCGCGGGCTGGCTCGCGCACTGCGCGGAGCAGCGCGCGACGGGACGGATCATCCGGCCGCAGTCGGTGTACGTGGGCGTCAGCGCTGCCCTTCGAGCGCAGTGATTCGCGCCTGCAGTTTCTCGATGACTCCCTGCTGCTCCTGCAGCGCCTTGACCAGCACGGGGATGAGCGCCGTGTAGTTCAGTGCGTCGAATTCGACGGCCGCGGAAACCACTTCGCCGCGCGCATCGATCTTCGGCGGATGGATGCTGTGCTTGACGATCGCCGGAAGAATCTGCGCCACCTCGCCGGCGATGAAGCCCGGCAACTCCTCGCGCGTGAAGTGCATGTCCGACAGCGCCGGATCGGAGGAGTAGCGAAATGTCACCGGCCGCAGTCGCATGAGACTCGCCGTGGCAGAGGACATCGGCCGGATGTTTTCCTTGAGCCGTGCGTCCGACGCGTCATACACACCGTTGGCGTACACGTCGCCGTTGAAATAGCCGGCATAGCCGTTGCCGCCGAGCGGGAGATCTCCGTAGACGCCATAGTTCGCGATCGATGCGCTGTACGCCGAGCCGAAAACACCTTTTGTGAACTGGCCGCCCGAGGCATCTCCGTGGACGCCGATGCTGGTGTGTCCAGCGTTGACACCGATTCCCCAAAGGCCGAACGTCTCGGAAGCGGCCGGGCCCGACGTGATGTGCGCGCCGCCGATGCCGAGTGCACCGATTCTTCCCCCCTCGAGATATGCGCCGCGGTCCGCGGCGAATGTCGCCAACGCGGTGCCCGTTGCGGAGTATGACTGCAGGCTCGCGTTCGTAAATGCGCTTCCGATCACCGTGACCTTGTCGGTGAAGTGCCCTTTGCCGGCGAAGTACCCCGCGTACGTTCCGTTGACGCCGACGTTGTCGATGCCGAGCACCGCGGAGACGGAACCGCTCGCCGGCAGGTTCGCGATGTTCCCATCGAGTTGGCCGGTGACGCCGCTGATTCGATACGGGCCACTCCCCTCCGAGCCCAACGGGATGGGATTGTTGATCGACGCCAGGAAGAACCCGCCGCGCAGCACAGCCAGTTTGTTGCTGTAGTTGGTCTGAATGAAGCTCGACGCGACGGTGCCCTGGACGCCGGTCAGGCCGCCGTGCGCGTACCAGGCATAGTTGGCGCCGAGCGAGGCCTCGCTCACACCCGTGACCGTCGGGCCACTCGCGGTATTCGTGACGCGCAATCCCGTCGACGGACCGTAAAGCAGTGGACCTGGATCGATCATCACCTGAATGAGCTGTGTAGCGGAGCCCCACGGCGCGTTGGCGAGGACCGCGACGGTTCCCGAGCGATCGATCGCAGTCGGCGGCGTCGCCGCGGGTGGATTCCACTGCGCTGCGGCCGACGAGGCGACAAGGAGTGCGAGAGCGAGGCAACGGTTTCGGATGCGCATACCCGATAGTGACGATCGAGCCTGCTTCGTTTCACCGCGCCAACGTCGCCGCAGTCCAAACTACAATCCCGCGCCATGCGCAGACTCCTCCTATCCGTTTTCCTCCTCGCCACGAACGCCTTCGCCGCCGACCAAGTCATCGCGATCAAAGCCGCGCGCATGATCGACGGCACCGGGGCCGCGCCCGTCGCGAATGCGGTCGTCATCGTCACCGGCAACAAGATCACCGCGGCCGGTGCGGGCGTCGCGATTCCGAAGGATGCGAAGGTCATCGATCTCGGCAACGCGACGATCCTTCCCGGCTTCATCGACGCGCACACGCATCTCATCGGCCGCATCCTCGGCGAGAAGGGATGGGAAGACTCTGCGGTGCGCGACATGCCGGGATACATCGCGATCCGCGGAGGCGAGCACGCGCGCATGACGCTCCTCGGCGGCATCACAACTGTGCGCAACGTCGGCGCGGAAATGTTCTACGACATGGCGCTGCGGCAGGCGATCAACGAAGGACACGTTCCGGGTCCGCGCATGCAGAACGCCGGCTACGCGCTCGGCATCACCGGCGGGCATTGCGACGAGAACGGCTATCGACCGGGACTCATGGACGGGAGTCCGCGCGAAGGAATCGCGAACGGTCCCGATCAGGTGCGCGAGGCCGTGCGCTACATGGTCAAGTACGGCGCGGATGTGATCAAAACGTGTGCGACCGGCGGCGTGCTTTCAGAGGGCGACGCGGTCGGCGCGACGCAGTACACGTATGAAGAATTGAAAGCGATGGTCGACGAAGCGACGAAGCTCGAGCGCAAAGTCGCTGCGCACGCGCACGGAACGGAAGGCATCAAGATCGCGGTGCGCGCCGGCGTTGCGTCGATCGAGCACGGCTCGTTTCTCGATGACGAAGGCGCGCGCATGATGGCGGAGCACGGAACGTATCTCGTACCGACGTTGTCCGCGCTCGAGCGCGTCGAGCAGGCCGCGAAAGCGAACGTGCTCACCGGATTGCGCAAAGAAAAAGCGCTCGCCGCTGCGGCTGCGGGACGTCACGCGCTGAAGATCGCGCTCGCGAACAAGGTGCCGGTCGCGATGGGCACCGACGCGGGCGTCGGTCCGCACGGCGCGAACATGCACGAGCTCTCGCTGATGGTCGAATGGGGCGGTATGCGTCCGCTCGAAGCGATCACCGCCGCCACGATGGGCAGCGCCCGCCTCCTCGGATGGCAGGACCGCATCGGCTCCCTCGAAGCAGGCAAGCTCGCCGACGTGATCGCCGTACCGGGCGATCCGACGCAGGACATCCACGTGCTCGATCGCGTGAGTTTCGTGATGAAGGACGGGGTGGTGTACAAGCAGTAAAAACCTGCGCGGAAGTCCTTCGTATCACCACGCATGTTCGAGCTGCTTGCGTTTCTCGGAGTGCTCTTCGCCGGCTGCATGGTGATGATGGTGGCGTTGTTCGCGATCAAGCTCGCGTTCAAGATCATCCTGATTCCGATCAAGCTGCTGTTTCTGCCGTTCCTGCTGCTCGCGCTGGTCGTGAAGTTCGCCGCGATTCTCGCGGTCGGAGCGATCGTGGTCGCGATCGCGATTCCGATCGTGATCCTCGCGGTGATGATCGCGGTTCCGATCGCGATCGTGGTGGCGGTGGCGCGATAGAAAACGGACAAGCTGAGAGCATGTCCTACGTCAAAAACGGCTAAAGCAAACGCTGGATCGTCCAGAACAGGCCCGTCGCGGCGATGAGTGCGGAAGCCGGCTTCGTGACGTGGTCGCGCCATTTCGGCGCCAGGGCAACGAACGTCAGCGCGATCACCGAGAGTTGGCCGCCTTCGACGCCGAGGTTGAAGGAGACGAGCGCGGTGAGGAACTCGCTGCGCGGGAGGCCGAGGTCGCGCAGCACGCCGGCGAAGCCCATGCCGTGCAGCAGGCCGAATCCGAACACGAGTGCGACGCGCCACGGCTTCATCTCGGTCGCCGTGAGATTCTCGACGGCGATGTAGACGATCGACAGCGCGATCAGCGGCTCGACGATGCGCGGCGACAGCGACACCAGTCCGTAGATCGTCAGCCCGAGCGTGATCGAGTGCGCGATCGTGAACGCCGTTACTTGCGCGAGGATCTGCTTCATCTTTCGCGTCAGCAGGCAGAGGCCGACGACGAAGAGGATGTGATCGAGTCCGCGCGGAAGAATGTGCGTGAAGCCGAGCGCGAGATATTGCCTGATCACTTCCATGCGCGTCGGCGGAATCACTTCGTGCGAGAGCGGGAACGGCGTGGACTGCTGATCCGCATCGAGCCACTGCCGCGCGACGTTCGGATCGCCTTCGTTCTGCAGCGCGAGCGAATACGTGCTGTACGTGAGCTTGTAGCGCCACGCGAACGTGCGCGCGTTGCGCGGGATGTCGCCGGTGAGATGGATCGTCACGGCGAAGTCGTGCACTTCGAGCTCGCAATTTCGTTGGCCATTGATTCGTTGGCCGTTGGCCGTTGGCCGTTGGCCGGAGTTCGTATCCACGGCGGACGGCGAACGGCCAACGGCCAACGGAGCGTGGCCATCGGCAAACGAAGCGTCGATCGATCGCACGAGCAGCGGTTTCAGATTGTTGAGACGCTGCTCCATCACGCCGATCGGCAGATCGCCCGGCGAGCGCGGCACGCCCGCCGCGGCTTCGAGCTTCGTGAGTAGCGCGCGCGGTGACGTGATGATGTCGATGCGATAGGTGTGATTGCGCAGGAAGAGCGCGTTCACCTGCGTCGTGCCGATCTCGTGCGCGTGCGCGATGTTCGCGAACAGCGCGACGACGATCAGCGCTCGAACGTGACGCTTGCCCACAGGCTCTCCCAATCGGCATTCGTCCCGGCGGGAGCCGGAACCATGTGCACGGCTTTCACGAGCCACACGCCGTTCTTCGCGAGCGGCAGCTTCACGCGGCCGTTGCGATCGCTGCGCGCGCGGAAACGCGCGGTCGGATCGTCGCGATGCAACGCGATCACGAGAATGTTCGCGATCGGCTTTCCTTCGTGCAGCACGCGGAATTGTGTATCCGATTCGGGGATGAGCTCGAAACGGTATCCGAAATTGGTATTCGGTGCGGTTCCCGCTCCGATGATGCTTTTTGCGAAACGAAAGAACAGCTCGTGGCCCGGCGTCTTCGACTGTCCGTGACTCGCGCGCCACGCGATGATCGATTCGAGCCCTTCATCGCGCAGGTACTGCTCGAATTTCTCCGCGGGCAGCTCGAGCGGATTCGCTTTGCTGCGATAGCCGACGATCGTGACGCCGGGATTCTCGACGCGCACGTAGCCGGCGGGATCGCGCCCTTCGAATCCGACAACGTCTTTCGTGCCCTTCGCGTCGCGCGCGACGAACGTCTCGAAGAGCTGCGTCGAGCGCGGAACGGGATCGCCCGCGAAATCGACGCCCACCCGCAGGCTCGCCGCCACCGTCGTGCCCGGGGTAGGTCGAAACGTGGAGGGCTCGATCCAGAAGTCGTGCGCCGGCACGCCGGTGGCGGCGAGGAGTAGGAGAGCGGTCAGGAGAGAAATGCGCACGGTGGTCTCTACGTGGGGTGTGCGCGAACGGATGTCCGTGAGCGTCGGCAGCGATTTTGCTGGCCTCGCTTGGTCATGGCAGGGCGAAAACGCGCGCTCGTCGTCGACGACGATCCGCCGATCCGGAAATTGCTCACGAAAATCGTCGAGCGGCAGGACCTCGACGTCGATACCGCGCGTGATGGCGCCGAGGCGATTGTGCGGCTCGACGGCAACGACTACGCGCTCGTGCTGCTCGATCTGATGATGCCGCGCGTCGACGGATTCGGCGTGCTGCGGCACATGCAGAAACACCATCCCGGCCAGCTCGGATGCACGATCATCGCGTCGGCGGTCTCGGAGACCGAGATCGTGCGCAACTTCGACGTGCCGGTGTACGCGATTCACGCGAAGCCGTTCGACATGTCGAAGCTGATCGAAGACATTCGCGAGTGCACGGGAGAAACGTAGGACATGCTCTCAGCTTGTCCGTCTCTCAGCTTGTCCGTTTCAGCCGCGCAATTTCCGCACGACTTTGCGCGCCACGTCATACGCGCGATACGCGAGCACTTCGAACGCCAGCCTGCCCCAGCGCACTTCGCGCTTGCGCGCGATGCGTAGCGCGTCGTCGAGCTCGCGGTAGAACTGCTCGTCGGCGCAGAAGTACATCACCTTCAGCCAGCACTGATTCTTCTCGACGCACGGGCGGCGCAGCGTCTTGAATTTTGATTCGCGGAAGCGGATCTCGCCGCCGGTGAGCATGACGTCGCGCATCTCCTCGCGGATCTGCGTGTAGCCGGGGCCGTTCCACTCTTCCTCGAGACTGCCGCGCATGAGATTGCCGAGCGGTTTGTAATCGGCGGCTTGCAGCAAACAACACGGATACATGTCGCCGGTGCCGCTCACGGTCGTCGTGTACCACGAGAAGAAGCACTGCCCATTCTCCGCGCGATACGACGGCGCGACCGGGATGTCGTTCGGCGGGGCGATGCCGAGGTCGCGGCGATGCTGCGCGACCATCTCGTCCCATCCTTCGCCGCGCGCATCCATCAGCAGCAGACCCGCATCGCGATCGCGCTCGAGGAGCTCGCGGAAATGCGGGCGCGCGATCTCGACGTCATCGCGCGTGAGCAGAATGTCGCGATCGATGCGCTCGTGCGGAATCTCGAGCACGGCGTTGATCGCGACGCGATCCGCGCCGAGAGAGCGGCCGAGTTCGTACATCTCGACGACGCGTGTGACGTTCTTTCGATCGAGGAGAAACTGAATCGTCAGCGAAGGACGCATGCCTTCGCCGCGAATCGCGACGAGGTGGCGCACATTCGCGAGGACTTTGTCGAAGATGTCGCCGCGCACTTGCATCATGCGCGCGTAATCGGGCGCGTCGACTGCGTTGAGGGAGATGACGATCTCGCGCGCGTGGTTGCGCACGAAGCGCTCCGCCACCGCTGCGGTCATGCCGAGTCCGTTCGTCGTGACGTTGTCGACGAGGATGTTGCATGCAGCGAGGTGATCGAGGATCGCCACGATCTCGCGATGCACGAGCGGATCGCCGCCGCCCGCGAGGCGCACCGATTTCAATCCGCCGGTGACGAGTTGATCGATGATGCGCGTGGCCTGCGGCAGCGGCACAGACTCTTTCGTGCGCACATCCATCGAGCAGCAGAAGTAGCAGGCGACATTGCAGCGATCGGTGAGATCGAGCTCCGCGTGCACGGGACCGGCGGTCGCGCGGCCGGAGACGATCGCATCGATGATCTCGCGCTTGCGTTCGTTCGAGACTTCAGACCAGCCGTGAGTGGCGCGCATGAGTTAGTCCCGCTTGGAAACCGGTAGGGCGACACATCCATTGCACGGAGCCTTACAATCGCCGCGTGGGCTTCCCCGAAACTTGTGAGGGACCGGTGTGAACGCGACCGTCCTGATCGTCGACGACGAGGAGGTGATCCGGTTCGCGATCACCAAACACCTGGATGCAGCCGGTTACGGCGTGATCCAGGCGTCGACCTGCCGCGCCGCGCGCGAGGCGATGCGCGCGTCTTCGCCCGACGTGATCATCCTCGACTACCGCCTTCCGGACTGCGACAGCCTGGAGATCATTCCGGAGCTCAAGTACCTCGATCCGGAGTGCGCGATCATCATGCTGACGGCGCATGGCTCGATCGACCTCGCCGTCGAAGCGATCAAGGCCGGCGCCGAGCAATTCATCACCAAACCAGTCGAGCTGGCTGCGCTGCGCCTGCTGGTGGATCGCATGGCCGGCAACCGGCGCACCCGGAAGCGCGACGCGGTCGCACGCGCGAAACATCGCAGCCCGGACAGAAGTGCCTTCGTCGGGCAGACGCCGGCGATCCGTCAGGTCTATGAAGAAGCGCGACGCGTCGGGGGCTCGGACAGTCCGGTCCTGCTCCAGGGTGAGACCGGGACGGGAAAAGGCGTGCTCGCGCGTTGGATTCATGACAACAGTCCGCGCGCAGACGAACCGTTCGTCGACCTGAACTGCGCGGGCCTCACGCGCGAGCTGCTGGAGTCGGAGCTGTTCGGATACGAGCGTGGTGCATTCACCGGTGCCGTTGCGGCGAAGCAGGGACTCCTCGAAGTCGCGCAGCACGGAACGGTCTTTCTCGACGAAGTCGGAGACATGGACCTCCTCGTCCAAGCCAAGCTGCTCAAGGTCGTCGAAGAAAAAACCTTCCGCCGATTGGGAGAAGTGCGAGACCGCAAACTCGACGTCCGCCTGATCTGCGCGACGCACCGCGACCTGAGCACCCAGGCACGCGACGGCCGCTTCCGCAACGATCTCTACTTCCGCATCAGCACATTTCGCCTCGAGCTGCCGCCTCTGCGAAAACGGACTGACGACATCGAAGCGCTCGCCGCGCATTTCATCGACATCCTCTCGCGCGACCTCGGAAGACAGAAGCCGCGTCTCAGCCCCGCTTCGGTGGAGGCGTTGTGCCGCTACGCCTGGCCCGGAAACATCCGCGAGCTGCGCAACGTCGTCGAGCGCGCACTGCTGCTCAGCGACGACGCCGTGATCGAGCCCGCCGACCTCCGTTTCGAGGCCGCGCATCATCCCGCACCCGCGAGCGGCAGCGTCGTCGACACCTCCCACACGATCGCCGATCTGGAGAAAAAACACATTCTCCTGGTGCTCGAGGAAGAGGAAGGCCGCGTCGACACCGCTGCGCAACGGCTGGGGATCTCCCGCAGCTCGCTCTACCAGAAGATCAAGACCTTCGGTATCCAACCCACGCGCGGGCGGGCGTAGCGAAGCGTGTGTTACCGCGGATGGTAGGATGATTCGGCCATGAGCGAATACACGGCAATCGTGAAGCAAGACGGCGACTGGTGGATCGGTTGGATCGAGGAGGTACCAGGCGTGAACTGCCAGGAGGCATCACGCGAAGCCCTTCTTGAAACGCTTCGAATCACCCTGGAGGAGGCCCTGGAAGCCAACCGCGCCGAGGCGCGCTCTGCGGCCTCCGAGCACTTCGAGGAAGTTCGCATCGCTGTATGAAACGGCGCGCGCTCGATCGATGGCTCACCGCACATGGCTGTGAGCTCGATCGAGAGGGGAGCCGCCACTCCTGGTTCATCAATCGAGCGTTGAACCGCCGCTCCGCAGTCCCTCGCCACCCGGAGATCCGCGATGAGCTGGTACGGAAGATCTGCCGTGACCTCGGCATCGATCCACCGGACCACACCTGAGCAATGGTCGTCGAACGGCGGTCACTTCACAGACACTCTTGTCAGTACTCATTCAGTGCGCGAATGGCACAGACAGGAGTGTCTGTGCCACATTGCCTCGGAAGCTGACGGTAACATGCTCCTATGCGTTACGGATTCGCTCTCGCGTTCGTTCTTCTCTGGGCGTCATCAGGCGTTGCGGCATCTCCCTCCAAACCGGCTCTCCAGATCATCGATGTTCACACGCACCTCGAGTTCGAGGACACGCCGGATCGCTCCAGAGCCGACTTTCTGAAGCAGATGAAAGAGGCCGGCGTTACGCAAGCCGTGAACATCCTGCATACGGACGATGGCCGGATCCCGGATCACCCGCCCGCCGGGATCATCCACTGCGCCGGCGTCGGGGAAACACCGAATCTGCATGGACTGCAGGAAGGCCTCGCCGGAGGACGGTACCGCTGCGTCAAGATCTATCTCGGTTACGTGCATCGATATGCGAGTGATCCGGTCTATGAACCGGTGTATCGCCTGGCCGAGCAATTCGACGTACCCGTGATCTTTCATACGGGCGACACGAGCTCGTCGAAAGCGAAGCTGAAGTACGCAGATCCGCTAACCATCGATGAAGTGGCGGTCGATCATCCGAACGTACGCTTTGTCATTGCTCACTGTGGCAACCCCTGGATCGAGTCGGCGGCGGAAGTGGCCTACAAGAACCCGAACGTCTATCTCGATGGCTCGGCGTTCTTCGTCGGAGACGTGGGAAAGCTCCCGCGTGAGAAAGTCGACGAATACATGGTGAAGCCGCTCGCGTGGATCTTTGGTTATCTCGAAAACCCATCCAAACTCATGTTTGGATCCGATTGGCCTCTGGTCGACATTCCACCGTATGTGGAGGCGTTCAAGAGAGCAATTCCGCGCCAGCATTGGTCCGCTGTCTTCCACGACAACGCTGTTCGCGTTTTCAAACTCAACGAAGCTTCACCTCCGGGAGAGAAGTAAAGACCTCAGCACAAGGCGACCAGTAGTGGGCGGCTGCCGGGCGTAGTCGGACGTTGCCTTTGGGAGCGCCGGCGTCCTCGCCGGCTGGCAGGGCGTCGTCTCGACGCCCTGCGATGGCACGCCACAGACGAATCCTCGCATCGTCCTCTCGGTCAGCCAGTCTCCGCCATACCTTTGCCACCCATTTGCTCGAGCGCGGAACGAGCATCCGGGTCGTGCAGGTGCTGCTCGGGCACTCCGGCCGTAGACGAGAACCGCGCATTGAATGCCCAGGTAGCGAGTGCGGTTCCGTTCAATTTGCTCTTTCCGCACTCCTGATCCCGCTCTGCAACGCTCGCTGTCGTCACCTTCACCACTTTCTCTCCGAATCAAGCTTTCGCTCAGGAGCACGGAAAGAGCCTTATGCGTTAGCCCGATCAGGGAGAATGCCCTAGAATCAACGTGTGGCAACCAAACGACCCGACGTCGATCTGAACCTTTTGGCGGGGTTGGACACCAAGGACCCCGCACACATCTCGGACCTTGAGATGTTGGCCGGTTCACCTCGCACGCGCGCGAGAGACCTGCTCGAGTTCCTCGGCCCCAGCAGCGACGCCGGCTATCGTTCAGTCGTCGGACTTGGCGGATCAAATGTCGAGACGTGGGCTAATCAGCGTCTAGCTCTATTCTTCGGCGACTCTGATGTACAGACTCGTGTCCGGGGGCTTGAGAGCGAAATCTCCGCTCTACGAAACGAAATCAGTGAAAAAGTGCAGACGCTACGTGATCAAACTCTCGATGCACAGCAGAAGGACGCACACATCCAAGATCTTGAAGCGAACCTTGCGCAGTTCGAGAGCAAGCAGAGTTTGGCTCATTTACTTGATCGCGTAGAGCCTGACGCACAAAGGAAACTACTGAGTTCAGCCGACTTCAGAGCTCTGTTTGAACGTGATCAGCCATGCCCGGCATACGTGCTTTCGATCGACGTCAGAAGGTCAACCGAACTAATGTTGAAAGCGAGGCAACCGCGTCTATTTGCTCAGTTCATGACTGGTTTGGCACGCCAACTACGAAGCATAGTAATCTCCAATTATGGAGTATTCGACAAGTTCACAGGCGATGGCGTACTCGCATTCTTCCCTGATTTTTATAGCGGCGTCGACGCGGGTTTGTTCGCGCTACAAGCTGCCGAGCAGGCACACACCGCCTTCGTGGCACATTACCAGCAGCATAAACATTGCTTTGTATCCATTCTTCGCGACGTTGGTCTCGGAATCGGTTTGGACTTTGGCGATGTCCAGGTCGTCCAAATCGCCACTGACCTCACAGTTGTAGGTACGCCAGTCGTGTACGCGTGTCGTATGTCAGGTGCTGACGCGGGCAGGACGTATGTGAATCAGCCTGCCTATGAACAGCTGGCCGAGCGTTACTCGGCGTTTTGTGAGTTTTCCGCGACTGAGCTCGACATCAAGAATGAAGGGGCAACATTGGCATATGCCGTGCGCCTGAATGGCCGGCCATACACCACTTCAGTTCCCGGTTGGCGCGACATGCCCACAGCAACGGCCTAACTCATAGGATTCTTTACCGCATCCCCAACGCGAAGCTCGAGTTGGCTGCGCATGATGGCCAGGATCTGCGCCACGCGGACCGGACCGAGGAATGGAATCGTGCGAAGGATCTTCCAGCCCGACTGCCGGCGTGCCGTGGCGATCATCGCCGCTTTGCCTTTCGGGCCGCAGCTCGAGCAGCACGTCCAGCTGCGCGAGCAGCGAGCTCGCGCGCACTTTGGGCACCTTCTCGAGTTTGCTCAGCCACTGCTTGCGTTGCGAGGGCCGGCAGACCGACACGCCGGGGGTCAGTATGGCTCGCGCACGGAAGATGGCCTGATGCGCAGCATCACTCGCGTGGAGTATTTGCCCAGATCGCTGTAATTGCGAACCAGTTCCTTGAGTGTCAGCACCTCCGGGGCACCGTGGAAGACCGACTTGAGGCGCCGAGCCGCAACAACTCAGACAATCCGTCCGCATCGATCCGATCACTCTTGTTGGTCGTCTCGCTTCGTCCCCGCACATTACAGACGATCACGCGCTCGGCGTGGTCGACGAGCAAGTCGTGCAGTCATTGCGCCTGCGTTCCTTCCTCGAAGGCCACGTGCACGCGCGCGCGTGCCAGCGCTCCGCACCAACGTGAGAATCGCCTTCGCCTCGGTGGCCACGGTCGCGCGCATCACGACCTTCCCGTGCTCGTCGCGCAAGCTGGCAACCACGTTGCCTGGTGGACATCGAACGCGAGATACTGAATCGCCTGTTGTTTCATGGCAGCCGTCCCTTCCTTTCGTTTGTCTTTCCCAACTCCAAACTTACAGGAAGAAGCGCGCTTTCAGCATGCGTTAGGCAGACGAGCGCGGTACAATTTGATCCGCAATGTTAGTGCTTCACTTTTTTGCGATTTTCACTGGCTTGCTCCTCATCGCATGGTCAGTGCTCTTGTATGAACCGGAAGAGCGAAGGATCCAGGACACACTCGCCACATGGTGGATCGAAATTGATGATGCTGGCAAACGAGCGGGCGGTCGAAGTCTACGATTACTCCAGATCGCTGCCGACTCCGTGTCCAAATGGCTCTCGACCATCTTTGGAAGCAAACTTATTTCAGCGCACGCGATAGCCACGTCAATAGTGTTTTCGTTGTCATCGCTATTGTTATTTACGCTGCCTATGACGATTGCGTTCGTCGGCATTAATCAGCAAGTTATTCGCGAAGCGTCGCAATTCCTGATGCTCAGCGCCGGGCTGTTTTATATAGCGGTTACGCCCAGTCAGAGACTTCTGCGGTATTTGATAGCTATCGCAGTCATTATCTACTTAAGCAGCGGTTTCTACATAATCTATGCGGTGCTATTTACGCATGATCGGTATCAAGACTGGTCGATATTCGATGTAATCGTCATATTTGCTGGATCGCTAGGTGGCGTAGCGTCTGATTTTGCGCTAATAGTCGTCACTCGGAGGCTAACACGCCGAATCGCAGAAGTGCCAACTCTCGCCAGCGGTATCCTTGCATTCGTCGGCAATGCGGTCATCGGCCTGCTTTTAACTGCCATTCCACTGATTCTGCTGGCAGAGTCTATCAAACCGCCGCCGCGATGGATTTCAGCCATGGGTTTCGCGGCAGCAACCAATATCTATAGCGGTATCATGTCTCTGTCTGTCGTCATCTTGCTTGTAGCTGTTGTAATTCAACGCGCCCTATGGTCAAGCGTTCAACGACCACTCTATGCGATCTGGCGCTTCAAGCTGCTTCAGAACAGGAAATTGTTATTCTATAGCGGTACGGTACTTCTCATGGTTGCAATGCCGGAATTTCTTAACGTGTTTAAGGTCGCGGAAATGTTTTTCAAGTAGTAGGCCGCCGCCTAATCTAACGCATGTTGAAAGCACGCCCTTCCTGTAAGTTTGGACTTGAGAAACGACAAACGAAAGGAAGGGTCGGCTGCCATGAAACAACAGGCGATTCAGTATCTCGCGTTCGATGTCCACCAGGCAACGTGGTTGCCAGCTTGCGCGACGAGCACGGGAAGGTCGTG
>DATKFO010000442.1:0-3223 GCA_035544355.1 Thermoanaerobaculia bacterium | reverse complement strand
CATTACCAACGGCCGCGTCATCGACCCGAGTCAAGACCTCGACGCGACAATGGACGTTCTGATCGAGGACGGCACGATTGCTCGCATCGACAAAAAGATCCGATCGAATGTCGCGAAACTCGACGCGAAGGATCTCGTCGTCACGCCCGGGTTCATCGATCTGCACACGCATCTTCGCGAGCCGGGGCAGGAGCACAAGGAGACGATCGCGACGGGCACGCGCGCTGCGGTTGCGGGCGGATACACGGCCGTCTGCGCGATGGCGAACACGGTTCCGCCGAACGATGAGCGTGCGGTGACGGAGATGGTCGTTGCCGAGGCTGCGCGCAATGGGCTCTGTCGCGTGTATCCGGTGGGGGCGGTGAGCAAGGGACTGAAAGGCGAAGAGCTCGCGGAGCTTGCGGATCTTCGCGCCGCCGGATGCGTTGCAGTCAGCGATGACGGCAAGCCCGTCTACAACGCGCAGCTGATGCGCCGCGCGCTCGAGTACTGTTCGATGCTCGGCATTCCGGTCGTTGCGCACGAAGAGGATGCAAATCTCAACGAAGGCGGCGTGATGCACGAGGGCTACTACTCCACGCTCCTCGGACTCGCCGGCATCCCCGCGGCCTCGGAAGAGACGCTCGTCGCGCGCGACGTGATCCTCGCGAAGATGACGAACGCGCAGGTGCACATTGCGCACTTGTCGACGCGCGGCGCGATCGAGAGCGTGCGTCTTGCGCGCGCCGCGGGCGTGAAGGTCACGTGTGAAGTCACGCCGCATCACCTCGCGCTCACCGACGAGGAAGTGCAGTCGTTCTCGACGAATCTGAAAATGAATCCGCCGCTGCGCTCGCCGGACCATCGCGACGCGATTCTCGAAGGCATCGCGGACGGCACCGTCGACGCGATTGCCACGGATCACGCGCCGCATCACTTCGACGAGAAAAATGTCGAGTTCGATCTCGCGCCGTTCGGCATCATCGGACTCGAGACCGCATTCGCCGTCTGCTACGAGCATCTCGTGAAGGCGAAGGTGATCGGCCTCGCGCGCCTGATCGAACTGCTGACGTCGGGTCCGGCGCGCGTGTTCAACCTCAAGGGCGGCACGCTCCGCGCAGGAGCCCTCGGCGACGTGACGATCGTCGATCTCGATGCGCGCACGGAAGTGACGCGCACGTTTCAGTCGAAGGCGGCGAACTCGCCGTTCATCGGCCGCACGCTGCAGGGACGCATCGCAGCGACGATCGTCGGCGGCGTGGTGAAATTCAGCAGCGGCGGCACGAAACGGAAGAAGAAAAAATGAGCGCGATGGTGTCGAAGCGAATCGTGATCGTCGACGACTCGCCGGCGTACGGCGATCTCTGGTCGAACTTCATCACCGAGCGTTACCCTGAGATCGCGAAGGTGGAGACGTACAGCCATCCGTACGACGCGCTGCCGAAGATCGACGACACGATCGATCTGCTCATCGTCGATCTCGAGATGCCCGGCATGGACGGAAAGAAATTCGTCGACTACGCGCGCGCCAAAGGCCTCCCGCCGCGCCGCATCATCGTCACCTCCTCGCACAGCGCCGACGAGCTGCACCAGCGCTTCCGCATCGGCGAGACGATCGCCGTCATCAACAAGACGGAAGCGAAGCAGCAGGAAGCGTTTTTGATGATTCTCGACTCGGTGATGCGGCGCTAGATTCGCCGAACCGTATAATTCCCGCCGTGACGGTCGCACCCGAACAACTAGCGCCCGCGTTCTCGCTCAACGAGCTGCTCGTCTACATGTCGAAGCAGAACGCGTCGGACCTCCATCTCAAGCCGATGCGCCCTCCGCTCATTCGCGTGCAGGGGAAGCTCGTGCCGACTCCGGGCGCGCCGCCGCTGAAGCCGACCGATCTCGAAAAGTTGCTCCTGCCGATTCTGAATCGCGCGCAGCGTGAGAAATTTGACGCCGTCCAGTCCGTCGATTTCGGCTACGGCGTTCCGGGCATTGCACGCTTCCGCGGCAATCTCTACATGCAGCGCGGCACGGTCGGCGCGGTATTTCGCCGCATTCCGATTCAGGTCTCGACGGTCGATCAGCTCGAGCTGCCGATCGCGGTCAAGGAGCTCACGCAGATTCCCGACGGCCTCGTGCTCGTCACCGGTCCGACGGGCTCGGGCAAGTCGACGACGCTCGCGGCGATGATCTGTGAGATCTCGGAGCACGAGCCGTTGCACGTGGTCACGATCGAAGATCCGATCGAGTTTCTCTTCATGGATCGCACCGCTGCGATCTCGCAGCGCGAAGTCGGCACCGACACGCCGAGCTTCAAGGAAGCGCTGCGCAACGCGATGCGCCAGGATCCCGACGTGATCATGGTCGGCGAGATGCGCGACATCGAGACGATGCAGACCGTGCTCACCGCGGCGGAGACCGGGCACCTCGTGTTCTCGACGCTGCACACGAACAACGCCGCGCAGACCATCGACCGCATCATCGACGCCTTCCCGCCCGACCAGCACAAGCAGATCCGCGCGCAGCTCTCGCTCGTGCTGCGCGGCATCATCTCGCTCAAGCTCGTGAAGACGATGGACGGGAAGATGACCGCGGCGGTCGAGGTGCTGAAGAACTCGCCGCGCGTGGCCAAGCTCATCGAAGAAGGCCTCACGAAGGACGTCCTCGAAGAGATGGAATCCTCGGTCGGTCTGTATCGAATGCAATCGATGAATCAATCGCTGATCGCGCTGCTCGCGCATCAGAAGATCACGTACCAGGATGCGATGGAGCTCTCGAGCGATTCCGACGATCTGTCGCTGAAATTGCGCAAGCTGTTCCCGCAGATCGAAGACCGCATCCGCGCCGGAGGAGACATGGCCCCGAGCTATTCCGATTTCTCGCAGATCACCGAGCTGATGGACATCAAGCGGCTCTACGAAGAGCAGGACGTGCAGTGGCGCCAGCGCCTCAGCGAAAAGGACGAAGAGGTCGAGAACCTGCATCACGACCTCGACTTCCTGCGCACGCAGCTCGCGCAGCAGAGCGCCGGCCAGTCGAACCGCGACGAAGAAGTGAATCGCATGCGCGGCGAAAACGAGCGCCTCCGCTCCGACGCCCAGGCCAAGATCAACCAGCTCAACGAGCGCATCAAGGAGCTGAATCAGAAGTTGATGGCGACCGTGAAGCGATGACCACGCGCCCTTCGAAAGATCTCGAGACCTTCCCCAATCCCAATCCCGAGCGCGATTACGAGATCGCGTTCGAAGCG
>DATKFO010000441.1:0-5472 GCA_035544355.1 Thermoanaerobaculia bacterium | reverse complement strand
CGATCTCTTCTCCAATGGAGGCGTGCCGAATTGCGGGACGAACCCGGAGCGCTGTACCTCCAATGGCTATGACCGCGACGGCGCACTCGTGAACCTCCCCGCACTTCTCAATGGCGTGCTGTACAACGAAGGAACGTACTCGAGCCAGGGCAACGTCGACTACTTCGGCTCACTCCTCATTCGCCAGGAAACCGGCGCAACCGGCAACGCGCAAGTCTGGTTCGACGAGAAACTCATCAAAGGCAACTGGGCCCCGCCCGGAATGCCGCGCGTGATCATCTACAACGAGCAAACGGACGAAATGTAGGGTTTATGAGGGCGGGGTTCGGGCGGCTGCAAGCCGCCCCTACTTTGAATCCCCTGTAGGGGCGGCCTGCGGCCGCCCGAACCCTCGTGGAGCGCCGCCGTCTCGGCGGCTGGCCAGGCGGCGTCCTCGCCGCCTGGGCGGGGGCGCAGGCGCGGGACGCCTGCGGGCCAGCCGGCGGAGGACGCCGGCGCTCCGATCGCCCCTACACGCTTTTCGCGAAGTCGATCGTCACGATCGCGCCCGCGTCGGGTTTGCCTTGCAGATTGATTTCCCCCCCGTGCAGCACGGCGATTTTTCGGGCGAGGGAGAGGCCGAGGCCGAAGCCGCCTGGTTTTTGGGAGATGAAGGGGAGGAGCAGGCGCTTGCCGTCTGCGTCGTCGAATCCGACGCCGTTGTCCGACACGATCAACGCCGGTGGGTCGGCGCGCAGCTCGACGTCGATGCGGCCTTCCTCGCCGCGCGGCGCGACTGCATCGATCGCGTTGCGCAGGATGTTCTCGATCGCGCGGCCGAGGAGGATGCGATCGCCGTCGAGGAATGCTTCGCCGTTCGTGTGAAACGAGACGCGCGTTTGCATCTGCTCGCGTAGGCGCTCGATCAATTCGTCGACGAGCTCGCGCAGGTTCACGCGCTCGATGCGGAGGCTCATCGGCTTCGCGAACGTGAGCAGTCCGTGCACGGCTTCGTTGAGCTGGCCGGCTTCATCCTGCGCTGCACGCAATCGCGCGCGCACCTCATCGGGGAGCTCCGAGCGGCCGACGAGTTTGAGATAGCCGACGATCGTCGACAGCGAATTTCGAAATTCGTGCGCGATGCCCGCGGAGATCTCGCCGAGCTCCGCGAGCGTCTGCATCGCACGCACGCGCGATTCGAGGCGCTTGATCGGCGTGAGATCGGTCATGAGCGCGAGCATGCCGAGGAGGCGTCCTTCTTCGCCGACGAGCGGCACTGCGGTGAGTCCGATCGAGATCGCGTCGTGCTCGACTTCGATGCGTGTGAGTGTCTCGCGTTGTTGCAGTGCACGAAGCAGCGTGTCGGTCAGCGGCGAATCGCCGAGGAGCGCGCGCAGATCGACGCGCGGCTCGGGATCGTTTTCGACTTGCAGTGTTTCGCGCGCGGCCGCGTTGATCTCGACGACGCGTCCGTCGGGATCGAGCGTGATGAGTCCCGAGGTGAGGCTGCGTGTGAGCGTCGCGGTCACGAGCTCGAGCTCGTCGGCGCGACTCTTTTCGCGAAGGTGGAGTTGCTTGAGCTCGGCTTCCTGATCCTGCAGGCGGCTGATCGATTCGCGAAACGTCTGGATGAGATACGTCGTGTCGTCCTGCTCGCCGTCGCGCATGCCGAGGCGCTTCGCTTCGTCGAGCATCGTCTCGATCGGCCGCGTGATGCGCGGCAGATAAAGCGCGAGCAGAAAAATCACGGTCACCGCCGCAGCGACGCAGATGCTCGCGATGTACGTGAAGCGCCGCTCGATCGCCTGCAGCTCGCTGTCGTCGAATGAAAAGCGAATCGGGCCGTACACCGACGGACGAATGATCAGCTCACCGTCGGGCTCCGAGATGCCGAGGTGCGTATCGGCGACGTCGAGCGACTCGATGCCGTGCAACGACATCGCGATCTGCGCGATGGTGCGCCGCTCTTCCTCCGATCGCGCGGCCGAGATTTGTGCGGTGACGAGATCGGCGGCGTTGTTCCATTGGCGCGTCGTCGCTTCGCGCGAGAATTTTGAAAATTGCTCCGCGACGACGAGCAGGATGAGGATGAGCGACGCGAGAAATCCGACGAGCACGATGAGGAACACGCGCACGTCGCGACGAAAGCTGAGCTTCGTCAGGGTGCCAGCAGGGCCAGATACCACGCCCAAAGTGTAGGGCCGAAGAAGAGGACCACCAACGCCGCGAGTCCGAGGAAGACGCCGAACGGAATCGCGACCTGCATCCCTTGCTCACTGCGCGACGCGACGATGAGCCCGACGATCGCGCCCGTCACCGACGCGAGCAGCAGCAGCGGAAAGAGCGGCTCCCATCCGAAAACCGCGCCGAGCATGGCCATCATCTTCACGTCGCCGAGGCCCATGCCTTCGATCTTGCGAATGAGCTTGTACGTGAGCGCGATCGCCAGAAGGATGCCGGCGCCGCAGATCGCGCCCGCTGCGGATTCGAGCAGCGTTGTTGCGAGCGTCATGTCCGGCACGAGTGCGCCTGCGTGCAGCGCGGCCATGCCGAGTCCGATCGCGACGCCGGGGAGATCGATGACGTCGGGAAGGATCTGGATCTCGAGGTCGATGAAGATCAGCACGATGAGCATCGAGACGATTGCGGCGAGCGGCAGGAACGTCCACGAGAGTCCCGTGCGCAGAAAAATCGCGAGATAGAAGAGAGCGTTCGCGAGCTCGACCAGCGGATAGCGGATGGAGAACGACGCGCCGCATGCGCGGCAGCGTCCGCGCAGCCAGAGGTAGCTGAGGATCGGAACGTTGTCGTACGGCTTGATGATCGCGTTGCAGTTCGTGCAGTGGCTCGCGGGAAAGACGACGGATTCTTCGCGCGGGTAGCGGTAAATGACGACGTTGAGGAAGCTGCCGATGATCGCGCCGAGTGCGAAGGCAGCGATGAGAAAGAACCACGTCATTGGGTGACGAAGTTACCAGTTACCGGTTGTTGGTTACCAGAGAAGGGACCTTTGGCGACCGCAGGAGACTGTCTCAAAATGTGGCACAGACACTCCTGTCTGTGCGCACTCGGGAGGGTACAGCCCAGTGTGCATCGGCTGATCCCGCGCGGGGCGCACAGACAAGAGTGTCTGTGCCACACGAGACGAAAGCGGCGATTGCGATCGCCGCAGTCCAAATACGTTATTCTCCGCGCTCTCCGGGATGGAGGCGAATGGGGTCTGGTGGCCTCCGCGGTCTTCAAAACCGTTGTTTCGGCGCGGAAGCGTCGAAGGGTTGGTTCGATTCCGACACGCCTCCGCCACTCGCGCGCAGTGCCTCGATCTCCGCCAGCACGCTCCTCACCAGCGCTTCCACGACGATGCGTCCCTTCTCCTTCGTTGCGAGCGTCGCGTCGCCCCACACGCCCGTCGGTGAATACGTGCCGTTGCCGTTCGGGTCGCGCGTGAGGCCGCCGGGCTTGTTGCCGTGGTAATCCTTCACGGCTTTTTTCATGTCGACCGTTTCCGGCGCGATGTACAGCATCATCGACGTCTCGATCTCCTCGGCATGCGTGCCGCCTTCTTCCTTGCGGATCGTCTGCTCGACCGGCTCCGTCACTTTGAGATTCGTGTAACGCAGCGTGATGCCTTCGCGCTCGAGAATCTCCGCCGCGGGCGCGAGCGCACGCAGCGTGGAGATGCCGGTGTTGAGCACGTAGAACTTCTTCGGACCGAAGCGCGCGAGCGAGCGGCAGACGTCGACGACCATGTCGCGCGAGGTCTCGAGGCGAAGCGACGTCGAGCCGGGATATTCGACGAACGCCGGATAGAACCCGTAGTTCAGCGTCGGCGCGATCACGACGTCGCTCGCATCGCGCACGCGCCGCTTCAAATACTCCGCGATCAGGAAATCATTTTTGAGTTTGAGATGCGGACCATGTTCCTTCGCCGCAGCGCCGAGCGGAATGACGACGACCGTGTCCGGCGTGAGCTTTTTCTCTGCTTCGAGCCACGTGAGGTCTTCGAGGAGGATGCCTTTCGCAGCGAGGACCAGGATCAGCAGGGCGTGCATGGTCGTATGATCTTCCCATGTCAGAGAAAAAAGGTTGGGGTCACACGGTCCTCGGATGGTTCGTCGTTCAGGACGACGCGCAGTCGGCTGACGCGCTGCTGACGGATGCGGATGGCGCTCCGCTGCTCAGCTCCATCGTCGATGCCGCCGACGCGCGCTCCGGCTCCGCCTTCCCTCCGATCCCTCCACCACCTCCACTTCCGTCCTCCACCTCCGCCCAGCCCGCGCCGAAAGTTTTCAGCAAGCAGCCACCGCCCGCGGCGAAGGGCGGCTCCGTCGATTTCGCGAAAGTGTTCGCCGCCGCCGACATCGACGCGCAGGAACAGGATCGCGTCGCGAAGTCCGTCGACTTGCTCCGCAGCCTTCCGGCCGACACGGCTCCGGTCGTGAAGAAGCAGATCGTCGAAGCGTCGCTGAAAGCGTTCGGCGTTCCGATCGACAAGATCATCGAGACCGGCGTCGAAGAAATTCAGGCGCTCGAGGCGTACATCCGCGCAGGCGCGGCGGACACACAGAAAAAGTCCGACGAATCAGATCAGCGCATCCGCACGCTCGAAGAATCGATCAAAGAGCTGCGCGCCGAGATGCAGCAGTGCGTCGCCGATCAGCAGGCGATCATCAAGGCGTGCAACGAAAAGAAGCTCGAAGTGCAGCAGATCCTCGAGTTCTTCGGACAGGAAGCCGTCGCGAAGGTCGTGCACGAATCGCCGAAGCTGATCGAGCCGGGGAAGAAGTGAGCGTAGGTCCGGCTCTCCAGCCGGACCGGGCCGCCGAGAGAGGCGGCCCTACGTTTTCGCGCTACGCCAACAACCCATCCGTGTAAATCGCCGCCGACCGCACCGCCTCGACGCCGGACAACAGTTGGTCTAGTTGCCCCGACATCTCGCGCGGCGACTGCATCGTCACGATCTGATCCGCGATCAGGTTGAACGTGTTCTCGATCAGCTCAAGCTGGCCGCGCGCGACGCTGATGTAGGCGTGGATCTCTTCGATCTTCTCGAGCCGCTTGGTGATGATCTCGAGGTTCTTCTTCGCGATGTCGGCGCCGCGCACGTCTTCCTTCTTCGCGAACTTCAGTTTGCTCTCCCACATCTGCTTGTCGCGGTCGAGATCCTTGAGATCGATCGATGCCATGTAGCGCTCGTAGCGCAAGCACGTCAGCGCCATCTCGACGTAGGAGTCGACGAGGATCTTGCTCTTCACGAGCTCGTCGCGCATGAGATCACCCGCGAACGATGGATTCTGCGCCGCGAGCTGATCGATTTTTTTTTGCTCCGCGATGACTTCGCGCACTTTGCGCTGATCGCGTTGATCGAGCGACGCGATCTTCAGCTCGAGCTCGCGCTGCTCCATCTCGACGCACATCTTTTCGATGCGCTTGTTCCACACGAGCTTCTGCAGCGTGCGCGAGCCCGGCGCGTGCAGCAGCCAGAGTGCTTCC
>DATKFO010000440.1:0-3823 GCA_035544355.1 Thermoanaerobaculia bacterium | reverse complement strand
GTTAGGACTCGACGTTGATGTCATTGGTCAACTCGTTGACATCCGCCGTCGCGCGCGGGAAGTACGTTTGCAGCTGCTCGCCTGCGCTGCGGATGGCTTCGACGATTCCTTCGGTGTATTCGCTTGATTGAAATCGCGCCGTCAGTCTTGCGGCGATCGCGTCCCAGAATCCTGCGGGGACGGCTTCGTTGATGCCGCGGTCGCCGAGGATGACGAAGCGTTGTTCTTCGCAGGCGATGAAGAGGAGCACGCCGTTGCGCAGTGCGGTCTTCGTCATGCCGAGGCGCTCGAACGTTTTTTCGGCGACGGTGCGGATCTCGCCGCCGCGCACTTTCGGCTGCACGTGCACGCGGATCTCGCCGGAGGTTTCGCGCTCCGCGGATGTGATCGCGTCGAGGATGCGCGGCTGATCGAGCAGGGCCAGAAAGTCTTTTTGCTGCATCACCAGCCTCCCGTGGCTCCGCCGCCCCCGAACGATCCCCCACCGCCGCTCCACCCGCCCCCACCGCCGCCGCCACTCCATCCACCTCCGCCGCCGCCCCCGAACGTGATGCCTCGGCCGCCGCCGCCGCCGAGGAGGAACCACGGCACGATGCAGCCTCCGCCGCCGCATCCGCCACCGCGGCGGCGTGCGAACATCGGGCCGATGACGAAGATGAGGATGAACAGGATGAAGAAGATCGTGCCGAGGTCGATGCCTGGTTGCGTGCGGCGCACCGGCCGCGACGTCGCCGGCGCGGGTTGTACTTGAAGCGCGGGCTTGCCGGTGATGCGCGAGATCAGCGCATCGGCGCCGGCGTTCAACCCGCTGTACCAATGGCCTTCGCGAAATCGCGGCGCGATCGTTTCGCGAATCACGCGCGACGAATACGCGTCGGTGATCGTGCCTTCGAGTCCGTGTCCGACTTCGATGCGGATCTTTTTCTCTTCGACGAACACGAAGAGGATCAGTCCGTTGTCCGCTTGCGCGCTCCCCGCCTTCCATCGCTCGGCGCAGCGGATCGTGAAGTCTTCGATCGATTCGTTTTCGATCGAGCGGAAGACGTAGATGACGAGTTGGTTGCCGGTCTCGCTCTCGAACGCGCGCAGCTTCGCGTTCAGCGCATCGGCTTCGCTCGCGCTGACGATGCCGGCGGCATCGGTGAACGGCGCGTTCGGTGGCGGAGGAACGTCGAGCGCGTGGAGCGCGGGCGCGATGGCGAGGAGCAGCGTGACGAGGATGCGGCGCATGTGTGGACTGCGGTGACCGCAGTCACCGCTTTGCGACACTTCTCCGCGATGGCTGTGCAAGAGCGGCGACTGCGGTCGCCGCAGTCCAAATCCTCATTTCGCGGTCGCGGTGGTGCCGAAGTCGAACTGCACTTTGGGTGCCTCCGTCGCTTCGGGCGTGGTCGCTTTGAAGAAATTCTTCGGCTTGTAGCCGCTGAGCAGCAGGCTTGCCGGGAACTTCAGGATCGTGCTGTTGTAGCTCTTCACCGCTTCGTTGTAGCGGCCGCGCGCGATCTGGATGCGATTCTCGGTGCCTTCGAGCTGCGACTGGAGCTCGAGAAAGTTCTCGTTCGATTTCAGCGTCGGGTACGCCTCGACGACGACCATCAATTTGCGCAGCGACTCGAACAGCGACGACTGCGCGGCGGAGAACTGCGCCATCGCCGCGGGATCGCTCGGCGCATTCGGCGCGGCGACCTGCGCGCGGCCGACGCTCGCGCGCGCGTTCGCAATCTCGACGAGCGTCGATTTCTCGAAATTCGCCGCGCCCTGCACGGTCTGCACGAGATTGGGGATGAGGTCGTAGCGCCGCTGGTATTGCGTCTCGACCTCCGACCACTTCTCCTGCACGGATTGATCGAGATCGACGACGCGATTGCGGAGGCTGACGTAGTAGCCGCCGACGATCAGCAGGACCACCAGCAGTGCTACGACACAGCCGAGTAGTCCTGCGTTGCGCATCGGTCAATACTCCTCGTCGTCGTCGTCGGCGTCGTCATCCGGCTCGGGCTCGACGACGACGTCTTCTTCTTCCGAGTCTTCGTCGGTCGCGGCAGCGGGCGCGCCTTCGGCATCCCCTGCAAAATCCGGTTCATCCACAGGTTCTTCGACGACGACGACGGCCGCGCGGCGGCCGCGAGCGGGCGCATGCACCGGCGCTTCTTCGGCATCGCGCTGGTCGGCGCCGCACTTCGGACAGATCGGCGCGGGCTTGCCGAGGTCGTAGAACTTCGTGTGGCAGCTATAGCAGTTGTACTTCTTTCCTAAATCAGGCATCGCGTTCGGGATCTCCGTTTCAAAAGCGGCGACACGTTAGCGTAAAAGCAAAGCGGCGAGCAAGATGCTCGCCGCTTTTGGTTGCGTCGCAAGAAAAATTACTTCGTCTTCGGCAGCGCCTGCGCTGCCCTTGTCCCTGCATCATCATTCGTTCCCACTCCGCCCTTCGCGCGCGCATCGGCGGCGAGGGACGCGAGTTTTTGCGCTTCGGGGAAGAGCTCGAGAGCCTTCTCGACCTGCGCGTCGCCCTGCAGACGGAACGGATACGAGGCGTCGTAGCCGAACTTCGCCGCGACGATCTCCGCCTTCAGCGAGCGCTCGATGAATTTGCGATCGTCCGGCTTCTGCAGCGTGTCGCGAATGTCGGTCAGCGTCGCAAAATCCTTGTCGACCGCGTAGCGCACGAAATCTTCGATCAGCTGCGGCGTGATGCTCAGCTCTTTCGTCACCTCGTGATTCGCGGCGTACTCGACGGCGAAGTTGAAGATCGTGCTGCGCACTTCGAGCAGCTGCGTCGTGCGCGTGAGCTGCGGCTGCTTGACCATCACGTCGGGCGTGATGCCACCGCCGCCGTAGACGACGCGGCCGGTGTCGGTGCGGAACTGCTTGCGCTGCTCGAGCGGAACTTCGGGACCGTTCTCCGCTTCGTCGGCGACGTAGTAGTCGTAGAACGACGTGTAGTCGCGCTGGATGTTGCGGCCCGCGGGCGTGTAGTACTTCGACGTCGTGAGCGCGAGGCCGGCGCCGTACTGCAGCGTGTAGACGCTCTGCACGAGGCCCTTGCCCCAGCTCGTTTCGCCGATGACGAGTCCGCGATCGTGATCCTGAATCGCGCCCGCGACAATCTCCGACGCCGACGCGCTGCCGCGATTCACGATCAGCACGAGCGGCATGTTGATCTTTTCGTGTTTGCCCGGCGCGAGATATTCGGCCATCGAGTCGGGTGTGCGGCCTTTCGTGTAGACGATCATCTGCCCCTTGTCGAGGAAGTGATCGGACACGCCGACGGCTGCGTCGAGCAGTCCGCCCGGATTCGCGCGCAGGTCGAGGACGAGCTTCTGCATCCCCTCGCCTTCGAGCCTCGCGATCGCGTCGTCGAGCTCGCGCACGGTCGTGCTCGTGAAGTCTTTGATGCGGATGTAGCCGACGCCCGGGCGGATCATCAGCACGTTGGAGATCGAGTTGGTCGGGATCGCGGCGCGGACGATCGTCAGAGGAATCGGTTCCTTGATGCCGATGCGCTGGATCTTGATGTGGACCGTCGTGCCCTTGGGTCCCTTGAGGCGCTTGACGACTTCGTCGAGCGAGAGGTCTTCGGTGGCCACGCCTTCGACGTCCGAGATCACGTCGCCGGCGCGAATGCCGAGGCGCGCCGCGGGCGTGCCTTCGAGCGGCGTGATGACCGTGACCTGATCATTCCGCTTCGTGACCAGGATGCCGAGGCCGTAGAACGTGCCTTTCTGGCGATCCTGCATGTCCGAGTACTCCTTCGGCTCGAGGAAGGAGGTGTGCGGATCGAGCGTGCGCAGCATGCCGTCGATGGAGGCGTAAACGAATT
>DATKFO010000439.1:0-2853 GCA_035544355.1 Thermoanaerobaculia bacterium | reverse complement strand
CGCGTCACCGACCACCGAATCGGCCTGACCGTCCACAACCTCCCCGACATCATGAACGGCAACCTCGACATCATCGTCAATCCCCTCGCCTCGCACTTCCAGGCGGAGAGGCTCAAGGAGGCGGTGGAGGCGAAGTGAGGCCGAGGTAGACTGAAATCGTGGCGAGAACACTCGAAGAAGTTCTTCACGACGCTATGGAATTGAGTGCCGCCGATCGCGCTGCACTTCTCGACGAGCTCATCGCACTGCCGACCGACGAGAAGGTGCTTCGCGCGTGGTCCGAAGAATCCGAGCGAAGGCTGCAGCGGATGCAAAGTGGCCAGGAGCCCGGACTGACGCTTGAAGAGTTCTTCTCTGATGACGATGAGGAGCTAGACCAAAGCGGACAAGCTTGAGAGCTTGTCCTACGTAGGGCCGCCTCTTAGGCGGCCCCGACCTCACTCATCCTGCGCTTCCGCCCGCCAGTTCTCCAGCCACCCCGTATCCCGCGCGTTCTCGATCAACGCGAGCGCGTTCGTGCGTGACGGTTCGTCCGGCTCCATGAAGTCGATGAGGTGATGCGCCGCCCAGAGCGCAAGGTGCGTGTCGTCCGATCGCACGAATTGCGCGAACGCGGTCACGGCGCTCGGTCCGGCGGCGGCGATTTCGCGGGAGAGGACGACCATGCGCGTCGCGGCTTCGTTGGTGCGCGTGCGGTCGTCGGATTGGCTGTGAAGCGTTGCGGCGGACTGGTATGCGCGCAGGAGGTCGTCGACGCTCGGTTGCATGCCGCTATGCTACGCCGCCTCCGCGATGGGGATTTGAATCAACTCGGTTCCGCGTCCGATCTTCGCGGTGTAGCCGCGCCAGGTCACGGTGTTCGAGAAGAACGGGACGAACCACGCGTAGAGCATGAGCAGGTCGAGCAGCGGCGTCCTCGCGATCTGCCACCACGACAATCCCGCACGCGTTGCGCGATTGAGGATCGCCATCTGCACGCATCGCGCGACGAGCACGATCGCGAATGCGATCGGTGAGATGAGCGCGAACGGCAGCGGGTTCGCGAGCACTTCGGCGGCGTAGAGCTTGTGCGAGAACGAGTAACGGATCTTGTTCCAGCGGATTTGGCGATCGAGTGCGCGTTTTACACTGCGATCAACGACGACGTTGCGCACGACGACGGGCGAAAGCACGACGTCGAATCCTGCAGCTTTCACCGCGAGGCCGATCGCCTGATCCTCGGCGAGCACGTGGCGGAATGCCTCGAATCCGCCGATCGCGTCAAGTGCACGGCGCGTGATGGCCATCGATTTGCCGACGACGCATGGCACGCGCGCGGCGGACGCGAGCACTGCGCCGGGGACGACGAATCCGAGGAGGTGGAGGGATTCGATCGTTGCTCCGAGGGTGCGCGCGCCGGCGCCGGTGAAGAGATTCGAGACGCAGCCGATGCGCTCGCTCGTGAACGAGGTGAGCGTGTTGCGCACGTCATCCGGCTCGACGCGCACGTTCGAATCGGAGATCAGCAGCACATCGCCGCGCGCAACGCGTGACGCGGCGATCAGTCGCTCAACCTTGCGATTCACGACGCCGCTGCGCGAACCGGGATCGATGACGACGCGAAACGGCGCGTCGGGATGTGCGCGCAGCACGCGATCGACGACTTCGAGCGCGGGATCGTCGTGCGACTCCGCGGAGAGGATCACTTCGTACTCGATACCGCGCAGTTGCGTGAACGAAACGAGATTCTCTTCGAGCTCGTCATCGAGTCCGCAGACGGGCTTGAGGATCGAAATGAAAGAAGCGTCCCGCCGGAAAGCCTGCTCGCGCAGGCCGTTTCCAAAAGGGCGCGGGCGTCTCCGGAACGAGCGCGTGAGCAGCGCCTGAATCGATGTGAGCAACGTCCCGATCGTGGCGATGATCAGGGCGATGAGTGTGAGAACGAATCCTGCGATCATGAGTTACCCCGCGAATGCCGCCGCGAGCGGCGCGGCGACGAGTTGTGGTTGACGCGGCGCGGTCAGGCGCATCAGCGCGAAGCCGTCGCCGCTTTGGAGCGCGCGCACCACGGCGCGCTCGTTCTTGTCGCACGGCAGGAGCGTCTTCCACGCCCAGAGGTGCGACTCCTGATGAAAATCGCTGTTGCCGATGTAGCGGAATCGCGCGCGGGAGACTTGCGGAAAGAGATCCCAGCGGCACGCAACCTCCCAGAGATCGACGAGATCGCCGATCTCGCTGCGGCGGTTCCAGAGATAAAACGTGTTCGCAAACCAATCCGATTGTTCGTTCGGATGACACGCGACGACGACTTCGGCCTCGCGCTTCGCACGCGCGAGCATCTGTTCGACGGTGCCGTCGGCGGAGATGAAGGAGTCGATGCCGAGGGCGAGGATGTGCGCGGAGTTGCGTCGCGTGATTGCGTTTTGCGTGAGCTCGAATCCCGCGAGCACGAGCATGCGGTACTGATCCCACGCGCGCTTCTTCTCGCGCTCGAGCTCTTCGCGATATTCGTGAAAGTTGTCGTGGCGAATCGTCAGGCCGAAGCGATGCGTGACTTTTCCGACGAGCGTGTCGTTGTTGACGACATGGTCGGTGATTGCGATAACGTCATGTCCACTGCGTCCGAACAGATCGACGACGTCCGGCATCGACAACTTGCCGTCGGACCACTTGGTGTGAATGTGAAAATCCGCGAGTAGCATCACCACCCCTCCTTTCGCGCGTCCAGTGTCGGCGGACGCACTGCAACGGAGCGTGTGCAGCGGGTAAAGTCGGCGTCAACTCGCGAGAAAGCGTTCGCCAAGACGCCGGAAGAGGCCGGCCGAGGGGCGGGGAGAGCGCTGCAGAGTCTGCGGATCGACGGCGTAGAGGCCG
>DATKFO010000438.1:0-9007 GCA_035544355.1 Thermoanaerobaculia bacterium | reverse complement strand
CACTCGTTCGTGGTGTCACAGCACTCGATCGCTGTGCCATGAGTCTCGATCGTGCTGCCACAGCACTCGGGTCTTTCTGTCGCAGCACTCGATCCCAGTGCCGCAGCACTCGATCGTGGTGTCGCAGCACTCGATCGCTGTGCCATGAGTCCCGATCGTGGTGCGATGGGTCTCGATCGAGCCTATTTCACGAAGATCCGTACCGAATCGCGACGGCCCGAGGCATCGACCGCGGTGACGACGTGCTCGCCGGGAATCAGCGACCACTCGGTGCTCGCGATGCGTTTCTGATCGACGTGCCACGTGACCGCGCCGTTCGCGACGGCGCGCAGCCGTACGGTTTGGTATTCGCTGCGCAGCGTCGGATCGATGAGGTACGTCGCGCCGTTCGGCGGATTCACGACGCGCAGTCGCGTCATCGCGGGTTGCGTGTTCGCGCGGGCGATTTGCGGCGGTGCCCACGAGCGATATTCGGGCGGCCAGTCGGTGAAGCCGTCGTGGTGCCATGAGCAGAAGCGCGGCTGTTCGTCGATTGGCAGCCATTCGCGCTCGACGAGCGGGCACCACTGCGACGGACGCATTCCGGAGACTGCGCAGATGCGCACGGATTCGACGTCGTGCGGCGGCGCGACGATCGGCGTCATGTCGCCGATCGGGAGTTGTCCGCGCGCGCGCTTCATCGCGGCGAGCATCACGGCGTTGAACAGCGGTGCCGCGCCGGTGACGCCGCTCGAGCCGCGGAGCTCTTCGCGATCGAAGTTGCCGACCCACACGCCGGCGGTGATGTCGCGCGTGTAGCCGATCGTCCAGTTGTCGCGATACGCCTGCGACGTGCCGGTTTTCACGGCGACGGGGAACGGGAAGTCGAGGCTGCCGCCGGTGCCGAAGATGAATTCGCGCGCTTTGGAATCGGAGAGGATGTCGGTGATCCAGAACGCGGTTTTTTCGCTGACGATGCGTTGCTCGTTGCCCGTTGCCCGCTGCCCGAGGAGTTTTGACGGCGTGACTTTGATGCCGCCGCGCGCGAAGGTCGCATACGCGGTCACGAGTTGCTCGAGGGTGACTTCCGCATCGCCTAATGTCAGGCCGAGGCCGTAGTAGTCGGCGGTCTTGTCGAGATTTTCGAAGCCGGCGTTGCGCAGCAATCGCAGAAGCGACGGCGGGCCGAGCTTCGCGAGCATCGCGACGGCGGGGACGTTTTCGGATCCGGCCAGTGCGGCGCGCACGCGGAGCGGGCCGCGATAACGGTTGTCGTAGTTGTGCGGCGTGTAGACGACGCCGTCCTGCGCGGTGGGGAAATGCGACGGCACGTCGGCGAGCACGGTCGCGGGTGTTTCGCCGCGCTCGAATGCGAGCGCGTACGTGACTGGCTTGAGCGTCGATCCCGGCTGGCGCGGCGTGATCACGCCGTCGATCGCGCCGCCGAAATCGGATCCGAAGTAGTCGCCGGAGCCTTCCCACGCGAGCCACTCGCCGGTTGCGTTGTCGAGGACGACGACCGCGGCGCTGCGCGCGCCGTGTTTCAGCAGGTTTGATTTCTGCGCGGCGATGATGCCCTGCACCGTTCGTTGGAGATTGGCGTCGAGCGTCGTGGTGATCGTCGTCGCGTGCGGTTCGGAAAGCACGCGCTCGATGAAGTGTTGCGCGAGGATCGGTTGCGCGGCCGGCGCGAATCGCAAGCGCTCCGCGCGTGCGTGCTCGCGATCGGCACGCGCGAGCTTCATCCGGTCGAGCACGTACAACTGGCGCGTGCGCGCGGCGTCGCCATCGCGCAGCGGATTGAATGCGCTCGGACGTTGCGGCAGCGACGCAAGAAACGCGACTTGCGCATTCGTGAGGTTTTCGGGCGCGCAGCCGAAGTACGTTTGGCTCGCGCGTGCGATGCCGTTGATGCGATTGCCGTACGGCGCGAGATTGAGGTACAGCGCGAGGATCTCGCGCTTCGAGTAGCGATGCTCGAGGCGGATCGCGAGCACCGCCTCGCGAGTCTTCTGCAAGAACGAACGCGATCGCGACGCGAGCAGCATCTTCGCCACCTGCTGCGTGATCGTCGAGCCGCCTTCGACGACGCGCATGCGGCGGAAGTTGTGCGCCATCGCGCGCGTCACCGCGATCGGGTCGACGCCGGGATGGGAGAAGAAGCGGCGATCCTCCGCCGCGATCGTGGCGCTCACGACGCGCGGCGGCAGATCGGATGCTTCGAGCCACTCCGAGCGATTGCCGTTCGACGCAAGCGGCTCGTAGAGGACGAGGCCGTTGCGATCGAGAATCTTCGCGGAGACGTAGCGGCGCTGATCGAGCAGATGGTCATCGATCGGGCCGAGGCGGAGCCAGGCCAGGAGCGCGATCGCGATGACGAGCAGGATGATGACCGTTCTTCGCGTGCGCAATCGTGACGTGGGGCCGGCTCTCCAGCCGGCCCCGGACCGGCTGAGAGCCGGTCCTACGTTGTTCTCGGACTTCACTTCCGGACCTCGACGACGACGCTCGCCGTTCTGCCGAACACCTCCGGCTCGTACATTTCCTCTGCGTGCGCGGGCGCGGTGCGGAACGTTCCCGCGGTCGTTGCGCGCAGCAAATACGTGTATTCGTGATTGCCTTCGCTGAGGCGCGTCGCGAACAGATCGACGCGATCGTCGTGGCGCTCGATGTGATCGAAGCCGCCGCGCTCCCACCACGCCCAGAACGTGCCGCCCTGATCCGAATTCGATTGCTGCTCGGCGAGCGCCTGCGCGGTCGTCGCGAACCACGCTTCGACCGGCTCGGTTCCCGCGGGCACCGGATCGGTGATCGCGACGTAGCGGCGCTCTTTCGTGTTGCGAATCTTCAGCGTGACGAGGATCAGATCGCCGGCCTTGAACGTCGTCGATGAGCCCGCGCCGCCGGTTTGCAGCGCGTACGTGCGCTCGAGGTGGAAGCCCTGATCGAGTGCTTCGAATTTCGCGAGCGTCCGCGCGTAACGCAGACGCAGCATGTAGTACAGCGTTCCCGTTCCTTCGCGCGTGAAGACGACCGGCACCGGCGAGGGCTGCTTCGACTGCAACAGCGTCTGCATCGGAATGCCTTTTTCGCGCGCGTTGGTGTCGCGGCCCTTGAACGTTTCCTTCGCGAGCTGCTCCGTTCCAAACGTCACCACCGCCGTAAAGTCCGGCACCTCGGATTCATATTTGCGATAGAAGTCGATCAGCGACTCCATCGCCCACGCGTTCTCCTGCGTGTTGCCCCACCGCCCGCCTTTGCGCACCTGCATCAGCCAGCGCACCATCTTCTTCACGAGGTCTTCGCTTTCGCCGTGACGCACGAGCGTGCCCATGACGATGGCGGTCGTGCGGACGTTCGAGTTCCAGAACCACTGCAGATACGAATCGTTGAGCTCCTCGACGTGCGCCGAACCACCCTCGGGCAGAATCGCGTTCGTCATGCGGCGATGCAGCTCCGCGAGTCGCGGACCGCGTTCGCCCTTCGCGATCAACGCGTCGGAGAGATACGCGATGCCGAACAGCGGCATGCGATCGATGTAGCCGTACAAGCGATTGATGTGACTGTCGACGTTGTGGCCGCCGGTGGCGAGCACCATCGTCGCGAACGACTGCCACGCGGTGTACGCGGGCACCCAACCTTCGTTCGCGGGCTTCGGCTCGTTGAGCGATTGCTCGAGGTACGTGTACGCGCGATCGAGCATGTCTTTGTCGACGTGATAGCCGAGCTTCTGCGCGCGCTGGAAGATGTGCAGCAGATAGCTCGTGAGGTACGGCGACGCGAACGAGCAGTCGCCCGCCCAGTACGTGAAGCCGCCGCTGCCACACTGGAACTTCTTCAGTTCGTCGAGCGTCGATTGCGCGATCGACTTCGCGTTCTTCGGATCGATTCCCTGCAGGTTGAATGCTTCGCCGAGATCGGCCGCGAGCAGCAGCGCGAGCGCCGCGGAGCCCCGCTGTTCCGCGCAGCCATACGGATACGAGAGCAGATACTGCGCGCCTTCGTTGAGTCCGACCATCGCGGTCGACGAGAGATCGAGACGCAGGCCGCCGAATCCGGGCGCGACGTCCTTCGGCAGATCGAGCCGCTCTTCTGCGCGCGGTTTCGCTTCGCCGTACGCAGCGACAGTTTCGGGCGAGAGGAACATGCGCACCGGGATCGTGTCTTCGAACCCGTCGTTCTCGCTGCCCATCACGACGCGCATTTGCACGCGCGCGGTGCCGATCGCTTTCGCATTCGCATCGAAGCGCACTTCGACGGAGCCGCCGGCAGGAACGTCGACGGTTTGTTTGTCACCGGTGAATTCGACGATGTCGGGGTTGAGCGACTTGATCGTGACCGTCGCCGTCCCCTTCTGTTTGAGCTGACTGCGCACGACGCCGCCGAAGAATGCTTTGTCGCCGAGCGCGAGGAAGCGCGGGAACGCCGGCGTGAGCATCAGCGGCTTGTTGATCTTGATCTCGTTCTGCGCCCAGCCGAAGCGCGACTGCTTGTCGCCCGCGACGGCCATGATGCGATACGTCGTCAGCGACTCCGGCAGCTTCACCTCGGTCGACAGATGTCCCTTCGCGTCGGTCGTGAGCGAGCCGAGCCAGAACGCGAGGACGCGGAAGTCCTTGCGCAGCATGCCCGGTCCCGCATCGCGTCCGCCGCCGCCACCCTCGCCCGCGCCTTTCGGCGTGAGCACGCGGCGGCTGACGATCTTCTGCCGCGAGTCTTCGTTGACGACCTGCAGCATTTTTTCGAGGTAGATCGTGTCGAGCACGTCGGGCGTTTGATACGCGGTCAACGAAAGCACGCCGTAATCAACCGCCCACAGCGTCACCTCGGACTGCGAAGGTTTCCCGCTCGCATCGCGCACATCGACTTCGATCTTCGCCTTCGACGCGGGGCGGAACTCGTCCTTGCCCGCTTTGACGTCGAGCTTCAGGCGCTTCGTTGCGTCTTCGACTTTCAGCTCGACGTACCCGAGGCGGAAGGCGGGCTTGCCGGGGTCACTGCCGTCTTTTCCTGGATCCTTCTTCGTGCGGCCTTTCAGCAGCAGCACGGAAACGAACACGTTCGGGATGTCTTTCTCCGCGATCGGCACGTCGATCGTCTGCTGCGTCGACGTGAGCTCGAAGCGCTTCCACGTGCGCACGCCTTCGCGTTCCGTCGTGACGAGCGCCGTCGCTTTTTCCCACGGCGACTTGATCATCACGCGCGCGGTGTCGCCGGGACGATACGTTTGTTTCTCGGGAACGAGCTCGATGCGATTGCCGTCCGTGCGCTCCCATGCGGTGTAGCCGGCACCAAGCGCGTAGAAGCTGGCATTCGTGGTCGTGAAGCGTCCGTCCTTGTCGGTCGCCTTCGCGGTGAGCACGTAGTAACCGCCGCTGTCGAGCGGAATGTGCAGCGGCGCGGGCTCGCCTTTCGTCGTGACCTTCCACTCACCCGCGGGGATTTCTTTTTTCTCGCTTTCCCAGCCGTAGAAGCCTTCACCTTCGGCGGAGCGCACGCTCGTCCACTGAATGCGTTTCAGCGAGAGCTTCACGTCGACGCCCGGCACTGCGAGTCCGTCGAGACCTGCGGCGATGACTTCGGTGTCGACGCCGGTCGATGACTCCGCGAAGTACGGCGGTGTTTTGATCCCGATGTACCAGGGTGCGGGATCGACGCGGACCGCGGTGCGTCCCGCGATCTCCTGGCGCGTGACGTCGGTGACGACGCCTTCGAGCTTGTATTCGAACGGCCAGCCCGCGGTCTTCTCCGTTTCGAGCTTGAGCTTGAGATCGCCCTTGTCGTCGAGCGAGTCGGTGTTCTCCTCGATCGTGACCGAGGAGCTCGAGCGCTCGGGGTCGTATCCGAGGAATGAGTAGCGCTCGTACGGCCAGCGGTCGAGGATCTTCGACGGGACGTCGAACAGCGCGCGCTTCGAATACGTCCATGAAACCGGCGCGTCGGGCATCGGTCCGCCGAAGAGGTACTTGCCGGTGATCGTGCCATTCAGCTTGTCGCCGGCGAGCGTCGAGCCTTTGCGCGTGCCCGCGATCGCAACATCGACGCGAAACTCGGGACGGCGATACGCGGCGACGAGGAAACTTCCGGAAACCTCGCCGCGATCGTAGACATAGCGGCCTTTCTTCTTCGGCGCGCGCGCGTCCTTCACGTCGACGAGCACGCTGTAGTTGCCGAGCGGCGAATCGTCGGGCACCTTCCACGTCCACTCCGCGCTGCTCCACGCGTTGAGCGTGAGCGTGCGCGTGTCCGCGTCCTTGTTGTAGCTGTCGCGGATCGTGACTTCGACCTTCGTGCCGGCGGGGAACAGCTGGATGCCGGTGGGCGTGTCGCTGCGCAGGATGAGCTTCAGGTGGATTTCCTCGCCGAGCTTGTAGACGCCGCGATCGCTGAAGATCGTGCCGCGCACGAGCGGATCGGCTTCGTTGATGTCGAAGCCGAAATCGAAGTCCCACGGCGTGCCGCCTTCGGTCCAGTCGCTGCTGACGTACGCGACGTCGCCGTCTTTCTCGGCGGTGACGATGAAGCGAAAATCATTCGCGGCGCTCCACGAATCGTCGTAATCCTCGTCGAGCCCTTCCTCTTTCTTCTCTTCCTTCGTCTTGCGGCGCAGATCGGTGTCGGGCGCGATGGCGATGCCGTTCGCGTCGGTCTCGCCGCTCCAGAACACGTTGTTGTCGAGCGTGCGGATCGACACCTTCGCGTTCGCGACCGGCGTCGCGTTGTCGAGCGTCGTCACGAAGATCAGCGTGTTGTAGGGGCTGTCCTTGACGCTGATGCCGAGGTTCGTGGATTGGACGATCGTGGCGCGGCGGTTCGTGTCGTAGATCGGCGCGTTGTCGAGCGCTTTGCCCGGCTCGACCGCGGCCCACGCGAGTCCCAGGTTGTCGTCGCCGATCGCCGGCTTGAGATTGAGGCCGTAGAACTTGATCTTGTCGGCCGGCGCTTCGAGCTTGCGATCCGTTGGCGCGCCTTCAGGAGTCAGCGTGAAATTGTTCTTCTGTTGCTTGCTGATGAGCGGCATCACCTCTTCGATCGTGACCGGCACGAGCCACTGCTTCACGCTGCGGTAGTTGCGCGCGCTGAACGGCAGCAGCGGGCCGCCGCTCGATTCCCACACGCCGTGGCCGTCGCCGAAGCTGATGAACGCGGAGCGGTGCGAGTGCGAGACGACCGCCATGTAGGTGTAGCCGAGCTTCTGCTTGTCTTCCCCTTCGAGCGACGGATCGATGCGGATCGCGTACGTATGTTTCGGCAGCAGCGAGTATCCGAGCTCGTCGACGGAGTAGTCGCTCGACGGATAGTCGTACTCGCGCTCCTCGGGCTTCGATTTGATGACCACTTCGTGTGCGGGATCGGTGATGTCGGTGACGGTGAGCGCTTTCTGGAGCTGTTCGTAGCGGATGCCTTCGCGGCTGGAGAAGTGCATCGGGTTGCGGTCGTCGGGATTGCAGCTGTCGGTGCAATAGATCGACACGAAGAGCGCCGGCTCGAGCTCGATCGTGTACGACTGCGGCTGCCCGAACGTCTGCTGCGCCGGCGTCGCGGCGAGCTTTTCGTCGAGCACGACCTGCATCGAGGTCTCGGGCGGGATGCCGGGCTTCGTCTCGAGCACGACGAGATCGGGGGACGGCACGAAGCGCTGCTTGTCCCAATCGGTCGCCGCGAACGCGAGAATCGGCGCGCCGTCGGAGTTCGCCTGCGCGTACGCTTTCGCGCGTTTCTGTTCGAACGCCTGGATCGCCTGCGGCTCGAGGCGTTGCAGACGTTCGACGCTGGCGGCCGGCAGCTCCGGCTGCCCGAGTACGTGGCGCGACGTGCGCAGCTGCAGATGGCCGAGGATCGTGCTCGCGTTGACCGGCTGATTGAAGCGCAGCGCGATGATCACGCCGTTCGCGACGTTGCCGCCCTTGCGATACCACTGCGTGCTCTGCAAGCGGATCGTCGGCGTCGTGAACGAGAACTTGTACGGCTCCGGCAGCGCCTTGCCGGCGATCGATTTCTTCGAGGGATCGATCGTCACGTCGTACTTCGTCGCGTACGGCAGCGGCGCAGCCGGCGTGAAGATCAGCGTGGTCGTATCCGACCAGCGGAACGACCCCTTGATCGCCGGACTGATCTTGAAGAACGGCGCAGCGACGGGCGTCGGGATCGTCCCAAGATTGACCATCGGCTCCGAGAACGTAACGCGGATCTCGTTTGCCTCAGCGAGCGTGGCGACCTCGCCATTCGGTCCGGCGTTGAGGATGCGGAGTCCCTGCGCCGCAAGCGGCGCAGCAAGAGCGAGCGAAACGAAGAGCGCGACAGCAATTCTTTTCATGGCGGTGCGCAGTTTAATGACGATTCGGGAGCGCGCGGTGACGGACGCACGGAAAAGAGGGGGCAAGGGTGTGGCGGGAATGTGGCTTTGGGGGGCTTCGCCGCTGGGAGGGCGGCGGTTCGGCTTCGGCACGATTCGTGCGGGGACGGGCGGAGGGGGCGATCGGCGGAGAGCGCGCGGAGCCAAGGGATTGACGCCGACTATAGGGGCGCGGTCTCGAACGCGTGACGTCCGGCAAGACTGGCCGGAGGGCAACGAGAGACCAAACATTCTTCCGAATGTGAACACCGAGGAGTCGTCGTCGGGGGGCGCGGGCGCTATCCCGGTGAGCGAGGTCTTTGCCGAAGTTCACGCCGGCGCTTCACATGACTTCGCGACGGCATGTCGTCGGTGATGAGTTTCGGGAACGAGTAACGAAGTTCGTCTCAAAGATCATCGCCGAATCATCCTTGGTGTCGCAAAGGACCACGCCTCGGCCGGGTAGGGAAACACCGCCGTGCTGACACACCTAAGCAATGGCCGCGGTCTCCCGGGAACTCATTTACTGGCCTCGCGGAAAGGAGTACAGCGTCGCGTGGATCCTGTCGATCAACGTCTACTTCGTGATCGCAGGCTGGCGCGGTCCCCACCAGCCCCTGCTGGTCACGGACTCCCTTCCGGCATCTGCAGTCGGCCGTAGCGCGTTTGTGCTCCTCCTGCTTGTGCTGGGCG
>DATKFO010000437.1:0-6801 GCA_035544355.1 Thermoanaerobaculia bacterium | reverse complement strand
ATGCCGGTCGATGCGTTGAGGTGCCGGAGCACCGCGAAGCGATAGCCGAGCGGCGTGTTGATGCCGGTGCCGACCGCGGTGCCGCCGATCCCGAGCTCTTCGACTTCTTCGCTGACGTTGCGCAGCAGGCGCGTCGAGCGGCGCACCGCCGCGGCGTACGCGCGGAACTCCTGTCCGAGCGTGATCGGCACCGCGTCCTGCAAATGCGTGCGTCCCGACTTGATCACGTCCGCGAATTGCGCGCCCTTTTCATCGAGCACGTCCGCGAGCGCTTCGAGCTGCGGATAGAGAAGATCGAGCAGGAACAGAATCGCGATGCGGATCGCCGTTGGGACGACGTCGTTCGTCGACTGCGACATGTTGACCTGATCGTTCGGGTGCACGGGCTTGTCGTCGCCGCGTGCGCCGCCGAGGGAGACGTTCGCGAGATTCGCGAGCACTTCGTTGCAGTTCATGTTGAACGACGTGCCGGCGCCAGCCTGGAAGACGTCGACGACGAAGTGGCGGGTGATGTCCTCTTCGTCGAGGAGCTTGTCGCACGCGCCGATGATTGCGCTGGCGATGCGCTCATCCATCGCGCCGAGCTCATGATTCGCGAGCGCAGCCGCTTTCTTCAGAAGGATGAAGGCGCGGATGAATGCGGGATGCTCGCGCAGTCCGCTGATCGGGTAATTTTCGACCGCGCGCTGCGTTTGCGCGCCGTACCACGCGTCGTCGGGGACGCGGACTTCACCGAGAGTGTCTTTTTCGATTCGCATGTGGAGTGCGGCACTCCAAAACTATGCCTTCAACGCATCCAGCCGCTTCTTCGACTCCTCGAAGACCTGTTTGTGCAACGAATTGCCGTGCGCGTCCATGGTCACGATGGCCATGAAGTCTTCGACCCAGAGGTGCCAGATCGCTTCGGGCGATCCGAGGTCCATCCAGTCGACGCCGTCGACGCGCTTGATCGATGCGGCGCAAACCTGCGCGGCGCCGCCGATGGCGTGCATGTACACGGCCCCGTACTCCTTGCACGCGGCCAGTGTTTTCTCGCCCATGCCGCCTTTACCGATGACCCCTCGGATGCGGTAATCGCGAATGACTTCCCACTGATACGGTTCTTCGCGCGACGAGGTCGTCGGCCCCGCGGCCTTGCAGACCCACGCGTCCCCTTCCTTCACCATCACGGGACCGCAGTGGTAAATGATCTGCCCATCGAGATCGACGGGCGGCTTCGTTCCGGTGTGCAGGCGATGATGGACGGCATCGCGGCCTGTGTAGAGGCGGCCGCTGATCGAAACGGTGTCACCGACGTGGAGCGTGCGGATCGTCGCCTCATTGATCGGGGTGGTCAGTTTCACGAGAGCCATGCGGCGATGCTATCGCTTTTGGTGCACCGCCGGGATGACACGATTCGCACGCGCTGCGCACGGTGTCGGGCGAACCGCCCGACTCTTCGAGCACGAGTCAGGGGAGGAACGGTTCGCTCAGCGGGGGCGGTGGTGGAGGAGGCGGTGGAGGGACGGTATCGCTTCGTGCCGCAAGCATCGCGCGATACGCGTTGTGCATCGCGGGCGGCTTGAACGACGACATCGAGTGCTCGGTGTACGCGCGCTCCGCTGTCGCGATCAGGAGGATCAGCGCAAAGGTCGCGAGCATGCCCCGTTGCAGCCGGTTCATGCTGCGTTAGACGATCAATAGAGCCAGTTCGAAACTTCGCCGCTCAGATCGAGCTCGACGCCGCGCCGGCGATACGCCCAGCACATGTACGCGATCGACACGAAGAACGATGCGGGCAGGCGATTGAGCTTGCCGATCTTGCACGCGAGCAGCGTCGTTTTTCCGCCGAAGCCCATCGGCCCGATTCCTGACTGATTCGCCTTCTCGACGACGCGCTGTTCGAGCTCGGCGAGCACGGGATCGGGATTCGTGTCGTCCATCGTGCGAAGGAGTTGCTCCTTCGCGTCCATGTAGCCGGTGCCGCGATCGCCGCCGATGCAGACGCCGAGGATACCGGGGCCGCAGCCTTGTCCCTGCGCCTGGAGGATGCAATCGAGAATCGCGTTCTCGACGCCTTTGAGATCGCGGCCGCCGAGGTCGGGGTGCGGGAGCGAGTACTGCGCGTTCATGTTCTCGCAACCGCCGCCTTTGAGCATCAGCTTCACTTCGACGTGAGATTCGCGCCACTGATGAAAGTGAAACACCGGCGATCCTGGACCGGTGTTGTCGCCCGTATTTTTTCCGGTGACGCTGTCGACGCTGTTCTGCCGCAAGTATCCGAGCTTCGTCGCGCGACGCACCGCATCGGTCGCGATTTCTTCGAACTCGATCTGGTCGTATCCCGCGGGCGTATGCACGTAGAAAAGAATCGTCCCCGTGTCCTGACAAAGCGGAGCGGAGTTGTCACTCGCAAGCTTGATATTGCAGCCGATGACGTCGAGCGCAACGTCGGCATTCGACCCCGACTCCTCCTGCGCGCGCGCAGCCGTGACCGCGCGAACGACGTCGGCAGGGAGCTGCGTGGACGTGCGGCGGATAAGTTCGAGAATGCTCTCGAATAGGGCGGATTGGGGGGCAGGTTCGTGGATGGGTTGGACGCTCATGGGAAATCTCCGGACTGCGAGTCTAACGCGTGTTTGTTTAGGAGTGCGGTGACGAAGTCACCGCTTTCCGATCCGGATCACAAAGCGGTGGCTTTGCCACCGCACTCCTAGACTTCCGGCAACAACCCAATCATGTCCGCCACTCCATGCGCCACGACGAGCGGCCACAATCTCCGCCACCGCCAGTACACCGCCGCGAAGATGATGCCGAGCGGGAGCACGGTCGCTGCGGCCACCGCGCCTTGATAGAGATTGCATGCGAAACGAATCGCGGCCGAGAGTGTGATTGCGAACGCCGCACCTTCCGACTCCGTCGCTCTCGTGTTGTACGCGACTTCGAAGAATTCTTCGTAGAGCGGATTCACGAGCGTGAGCACGACGATCGTGAGGATCGATGCGCTCGAACCGAATTTCATCGATGAGCCGATCTCGCGTCCGGCGATTTCGGCGATCGCCAGCGACATCAGCGCGAGCGTGATGTTCGTGCCGAACATCAACACGAAGCCCCAGATCGTCTCGGGCATCGTTGCGAACAGTCCGAAGTCGCTTAGCTTCCAGCCGCGCGCGCGAAGGATGACCGCCGCGAGCAGTCCGCACACGATCTCGATCGCGACGATCGTCATGAGCCGCCGGTCGTCGTAGACGTATTCACGCGTGCCGCTCAGCAGCACCCACGCGCTCCAGGCGGCGAATGGCCCGAAACAGATCAGGTTGATGAGCAGCAGCTCGCTGCCGGGCGAAAGTCGCCGAATCCATTCGGTCATGCGGGGCGCAAGTATCTTGCACCGCAGGAATGAAGCGCAAAAGGCTGAGCGTTTAAGGATGTGAGTCGAGCGGACTCAATGTGGGGTAACTCATGAATTTCAATAAGCTTACAGTCAAAGCGCAGGAAGCTGTCGTCGACGCGCAGAACCTCGCGCGCGGTGCCGGTAATCCCGAATTCACGCCGGAGCATGTCCTTCTTTCCCTCGTTCGGCAGGACGGCGGCATCGTCACGCCGATCCTCAACAAGCTCGGTGTGAATCCGTCCGTGATCGAAACGGAAATTGCGGCCGAGGTTTCGAAATACTCGAAAGTCGGCGGCGCGTCGGCGGAGCCGATGATCGCGAGCACGCTGCGCAAGGTGTTCGACTCGGCATTCAAATCCGCTGAAGACTTCAAAGACGAATACGTTTCCACCGAGCACCTCTTGCTCGCGATCGCGAACGTCAAAGAATCGACGGCATCGCAGATTCTGAGACGTCACGGCGTCGTGCCCGATGCGGTGCTGAAAGCGCTGCAGTCGGTGCGCGGCACGCAGCGCGTCACCGATCAGAATCCCGAAGACAAGTATCAGGCGCTCGAGCGTTATGCGCGCGATCTCACGTCGCTCGCGCGTCGCGGCAAGCTCGATCCGGTCATCGGACGCGACGAAGAAATCCGCCGCGTGATTCAGGTGCTCTCGCGCCGCACGAAAAACAATCCGGTGCTCATCGGCGAGCCGGGCGTCGGCAAGACTGCGATCGTCGAGGGTCTCGCGCGTCGCGTCGTTGCGGGCGACGTCCCCGAAGGTCTGAAGAACAAGCGAGTCGTCGCCCTCGACCTCGGCGCAATGATCGCCGGCGCAAAGTACCGCGGCGAATTCGAAGATCGCTTGAAGGCCGTGATCAAAGAAATCGAAGAGAGCGAAGGCAACGTCGTTCTCTTCATCGACGAGCTGCATACGCTCGTCGGCGCCGGCGCGGCCGAAGGCGCGATGGACGCGTCGAACATGCTCAAGCCCGCGCTCGCACGTGGCGAGCTGCGCGCGATCGGCGCGACGACGCTCAACGAATATCAGAAGCACATCGAAAAGGACGCAGCACTCGAGCGGCGCTTCCAGCCGGTGTACGTCGGCGAGCCGACGGTCGAAGACACGATCGCGATTCTTCGCGGACTCAAGGAACGCTACGAAGTCCATCACACGGTGACGATTACCGACTCCGCGATCGTTGCGGCTGCGACGCTTTCACATCGCTACATCACCGATCGTTTCCTTCCCGACAAAGCAATCGACCTCATCGACGAAGCCGCGTCGCGTTTGCGCATCGAGCTGACGTCGATGCCGCAGGAGATCGACGAGCTCACGCGCCGCCTCACGCAGCTGCAGATCGAAGAGCAGGCGCTGCAGAAAGAAAAAGATAATCCGACGACGCAGGAGCGCCTCCGCGGCGTGCGCGTGCAGATCTCCGAGCTGCAGGAAAAAATCTCGGGACTCAAGGCGCAGTGGGAGAGCGAGAAGGCCGTCATCACGCAGATCAACGATCTGAAGAAACGCCTCGAAGACGAACGTGAGAACGCTGCGCGCGCGGAGCGCGAAGGCGATCTCAATCGCGCCGCAGAATTGCGCTACGGATCGATCCCGCAGATCCTGCGCGAAGTCGAAACGCTGAACGCGAAGCTCGCCGACATGCAGAAGAAAGGCGCGCTGCTGCGCGAGGAAGTCACCGACGAAGACATCGCAGAGATCGTGTCGAAGTGGACCGGCGTGCCGGTCACGAAGATGCTCGAGTCGGAAGTGCAGAAGCTCGTGCGGATGGAAGACAACCTGCGTCGCCGCGTGATCGGTCAGGACGAAGCGGTGACCGCCGTCGCGAACGCGGTGCGTCGCTCACGCGCGGGACTCAAAGATCCGAATCGTCCGATCGGCTCGTTCATCTTCATGGGTCCGACCGGCGTCGGCAAGACGGAGCTCGCGCGCGCACTCGCCGAGTTTCTGTTCGACGACGAGAACGCGCTCGTGCGCATCGACATGTCGGAGTACATGGAGCGCCACGCCGTCGCGCGGCTCATCGGCGCGCCGCCGGGATACGTCGGCTACGAGGAAGGCGGACAACTCACCGAGGCGATTCGTCGCCGTCCGTACGCGGTGGTGTTGTTCGATGAGATCGAGAAAGCGCATCCCGAGGTGTTCAACGTGATGCTGCAGGTCCTCGACGATGGGCGGCTCACCGATTCGAAGGGACGCGTGGTCGATTTCAAGAACTGCGTGATCATCATGACGTCGAACGTCGGCTCGCAGTACATCCACGACTTCAGCGTGTCGGGCGGCGACGAGGAGGTGATGCGAAAGCACGTCGAGGATGAGCTTCATCGCCACTTCCGTCCGGAGTTCCTGAACCGCATCGACGATACGATCGTCTTCCACGCCCTCGACCTCGGGCAGATCAAGCAGATCGTCGGCATTCAGCTCAAGCGAGTGTCGAAGCTGATCGAAGACCGCGGCATCACGATCGACATCAGCGACGGCGCGAAGGAAGTGCTCGCGAAGGAAGGCTTCGATCCGGCGTTCGGAGCGCGGCCGCTCAAGCGCGCGATCCAGAAACTGATCATCGACCCGCTCGCGATCCGTTTGCTCGAAGGCAAGTTCAAGCCGGGCGACACGGTGTTCGTGAACGCGACGCCCGAGGGGAAGGTGGAGTTGTCGCTGGAGCCGGAGGCGGTTAGCGTGAATTGACAAAGATAGCCCCGGCGCGTAAGCCCGGGGCATGTCACGCATCGGTTGCCAAGATTACAAAGCCCGCCGGCTTCATCGGCGGGCGACACGCTTTGTGAGCGGTCCTCACGGAACGTTGTAAAGACGAATCGAAGCCCCGATGCGCCGAAACTTCTGTCCGCGCAGCCACCACCACCCGCCCTTCGCGAGCTCGTAGCGGTACATGTGATCGCTGATCGCGATCCAGCCGTGCGACGGCGTATCGGGCGCCGCGGCGTACAGCTGCGGGAAGCCGAGTTTCTCGTAGGCGTGCATGCCGACGAGTGCGATGCCGACGCGCGTTGCGTGCTCTTCGCGCAACACGTGGCGGAGCAGCAGCACGTCCTGTCCCCAATCGAGATTGCTATCGACGAGAAACTGCGACGGATCGGGCTGCGCGAGCTCGTTGAAGTACGCGAAGTATTCGGGATGCGCGACGACGGACGCGACGCAGTGCCACGCGAGAAGCACGATCGCGACGATGCGCAACGCGCGCGTCTTCAGCATTGCCGTTGTTGCCGCAGCCATCGCGATCGTGAGCGGCGCGTAGATCGGCAGGATGTAGCGCACGCCGAGATCGAGCTTGCTCGGTATCGCAATCAGCAGAATCACGATCGCTGCTGCGAGCCACGCGAGGAATGTTTGGCGGTGCTCGCGCGAGAACACTCCGAACAGGAGCAGCAATGATGCGAGCGTCGTCTTCAACCCGAGTGCGAGCGGGAA
>DATKFO010000436.1:0-2080 GCA_035544355.1 Thermoanaerobaculia bacterium | reverse complement strand
CCTCATCATGGAAGGTGCGCGGCGCATCGAAGAGTGGGAGCAAGCGGTTCGCCTGCTACCTGACAAGTCCGTCGTCTTCCGCGTGGTCACACAGCCGAAAGACGAGAAGATCACGCTGACTGCGGACGAGTGGAAAATCCTCTTCCTCATCAACGGACAGCGAACACTCGAAGAGCTCTGCAACGACGCCGGCGAAGATTCGTTCCACGTCTATCGCGTCGTGTTCGGATTGCAGGCGAACAAACTGATCGAGCCGATGCCGCGCGAATCGGTCGACAAAGACACGACCGGAAAAATGCGGCCGCTCTCGGCGAGCGCGCCCGACGACACGATGCGCCAAGGCTCGCCGCGTTTCGGCGCGGAGTCGACGATTCACGAAGTCGATGACGACACGAGTTTGCTCGTGTCGTCCGAGGCGAATCTTTCGTACAGCGACGTCGTACGCCCGACCGTCGCGCAGATCGTGCTCAACAGCGGCGAAGACGCGGGCGTGATCATTCCGCTGATCGAGCCGGAGTATCTGCTCGGCCGCAGCCGCGACAACACGATTCAATTCAACGACCTCGGCATCTCCGGATTCCACGCACGCATCTATCGCGGCTCCGAAGGTTTCATCATCGAAGACCTCAAGAGCCGCAACGGGACGTCGATCAACGGCACGCGCGTGTTCCACGCGACGCTGAAAAATGGCGATCGCATCCGCCTCGGCGCAACGGAGCTGATCTACGAAGTGCTGTTCGACGGCACGCGCGTCTCGTAATCAGCCGATGCGATCCATCTTCACGTACGGCCGCAGCGCGTCCGGGACCACGACCGATCCATCCGCCTGCTGGTAGTTCTCCAGAATCGCGACGAGCGTGCGGCCGAGCGGCAGACCCGAGCCGTTGAGCGTGTGCACGAACGCGGTTTTCTTCTCCGCGTTGCGATAGCGGATGTTCGCGCGGCGCGCCTGGAAGTCGACGAAATTCGAGCAAGACGAGATCTCGCGATACGTCTCCTGTCCCGGCAGCCACACTTCGATGTCGTACGTCTTCGCGGAAGTGAATCCCATGTCGCCCGTCGACAGCGTCATGACGCGATAGTGCAGATTCAGGAGCTGCAGAATTTCTTCGGCATCGCGCGTGAGCTTCTCGAGCTCGTTCCACGACTCTTCCGGCGCCGTGAATTTCACGATCTCGACTTTTTCGAACTGGTGCTGACGAATGAGGCCGCGCGTGTCCTTGCCGTACGAGCCGGCCTCGCTGCGGAAACACGGCGTGTACGCGGTGTAGAGCAGCGGCAGCTGCGTGCCGTCGAGGATCTCGTCGCGATGCAGATTCGTCACCGGCACTTCGGCGGTCGGGATCAGATAGAACTGCTTCTCGCCGGCGATCTTGAACAGATCCTCTTCGAATTTCGGCAGCTGCCCCGTGCCGCGCAGCGAATCCGCGTTGACCATGAATGGCGGCAGCACTTCGGTGTATCCCTGTCGCTCGTGCACGTCGAGCATGAAGTTCATCAGCGCGCGATTGAGCTTCGCGGCAGCGCCGAGGAGGATCGAAAAGCGCGCGCCGGTGATCTTCGCCGCGCGATCGAAATCGAGAATGCCGTGCGCCTCGCCGATGTCCCAGTGCGATTTCGGCGTGAAGTCGAATGTCGGTTTGTCGCCCCACGTGCGCTCGACGCGATTCGCCGATTCGTCGGGACCAACCGGCACGGAGTCGTGCGGCACATTGGGGAAGTAGAGCTCGAGCACGCGCAGCTCATCTTCGATTTGCGCGAGGCGGTCATCGAGCTGCCTGATCTCATCGCCGACGCGCTTCATCGCTTCGATCTGCGATGACGCGTCCTGCTTGTTCTTCTTCAGCGTGGCGATCTCGCTCGACGCGACGTTCTTCTGATTCTTCAGCTGTTCGACTTGCGCGATGAGGCGGCGGCGCTCGGCATCGAGCTCGAGGAAGCGCTCGAGGTCGACCTTCGCACCGCGATTCGCAAGCGCGTGGCGGTAGTCGTCTGCATGTTCACGGAGGTATTCGCGGGCCAACATGGGCGCGAATCATAATTTAGGAGTGCGGTGGCAAAGCCACCGCTTTGTCATCCG
>DATKFO010000435.1:0-2798 GCA_035544355.1 Thermoanaerobaculia bacterium | reverse complement strand
GGATGGCTGACGCACTCGTGCATCTGCAGGCCGCGTTCAAATTGAATCCTGACGATCTTTCGACCGGCATCGCCGTCTCGCAATTGCTCGTGTCGAACGGAAAAGCGGCGGAAGCCGAGCGGGTGCTCGCGCAGCTCGTCGAGCGCGCACCCGATCAGCGCGCGATCAATTACAACTACGCGCAAGTTCTCACGCGCCTCGGCCGCGGCGACGAGTCGAAGCAATATCTCGAGCGCGCCGTGCAGCTCGATCCGACGTTCGGCCCCGCGATCCTCGGCCTCATCGACATCTATCAAAAAGAAAACGAGTGGCGGAAAGCGGCCGAGATCCTCAATCCGCTCATCGAAGAAGATCCGATCAACATCGAGCTCAAGCGGCAACAGGCGTTCTTCTACCTGCGCGCCGATTTGCCCGAAGAAGCGCGCAAGCGATTCAAAGACATCGTCGCTGCCGATCCGCGCGATGCGCGATCGCAGTTTTATCTCGCCGAATCGCTCAATGATCTGCAGCAGTTCGCCGAAGCCGCGGTGATCTACAAGAAACTGCTCAACGACACGCCCGACGATCCCGACATCCTCGCGAGCTACGCGCTCAATCAGATCGGACAGAAAAATTGGGATGAAGCGCAGCGCGTGCTCAACTCGCTGCTCGCGCTTCCCGAAGCCGCCGACAATCTGACGACGCTCGCGCGCACGCAGCTCGCGCTCATCGATCTCAACAAAGGCAACTACGAAGCGGCGATCGCGACCGCGAAGCCGGTGTTCATCTTCCGCGACAAGCCGAACGTGCAGGCGATCAACATCGCGCTCGATGCGCTCAAGAAGCAGAAGAAATACGCGGAAGGTGTCGCGCTGCTGCAGCCTCTCGTCGACAAATTTGGCAACGATCCGTTCCTCAACGCGCGTTACGTCGAATTGCTCGCACGCAGCGGCGCATCCGCGAAGGCGCAGCAGGCCTCGACGGTCGGCGCGAAATTCGGGTCGCGCAATGCGATCGCGATCGCGGAAGCGTGGATCGCGACCGGCGACAGCGCGAAGGCGATCGAGATCATCAAGAGCGCGTTGCAGGAAAAAGACAAAGCGGACGATCTCGATCTGCAGTTCGAGCTCGGCAGCGCGTACGAGCGTTCGGGCGATCGTCCCGCCGCGGAAAAGGCGTTCCTCTCGATTCTCGAGAAGCATCCCGAGCATGGTGCAACGCTGAATTACCTCGGATACATGTGGGCCGAGGGGGGCGTGAATCTGGATCGCGCGCAGGAGATGCTCACGCGCGCCGTGACGCAGGATCCGCGCAACGGCGCGTACATCGATTCGCTCGGATGGGTTTACTTCCGCAAAGGCGATCTCGAAAACGCGGAGAAGTTGCTCAACGACGCAACGCATCTGCTGCCGCGCGACGCGACGGTTCACGAGCACCTCGGTGACGTCTACGCGAAACGCGGCGACGACGCGCGCGCGCTGAAGTTGTACCGCGTCGCGCTCACGCTCGAGCCCGAGCCGAAAGACGAGGAGAAGTTGCGCCTGAAGATCGCGGAGATCGAGCGGAAGGCGCAGACCTCGGCGCGATGAAGCGTTTCGTCGCGCTCTCGCTCGTCGCGCTTTTCCTCACCACCTGCCGCACCGCCGCCCCCACCGGCGCGCCGATCGCGCCGTTGACCGCGACCACCGCGGACGAGGCCGCGCAGCAACTTCGCGCGCGACGCGCGTCGTTCGCGGGCGCACGTGCGCTCATGCGCGTACGCGCGACGGTGAAAGGGAAAACGCAATCGTTCCGCGCGCAACTCTCCGTCATCGACGCGCAGCGGATGGAGCTCATCGCGTACACGCCCGTCGGCACGACGGCGATGAAAATGAGCGCGAACGGCGAGCACGTCAGCATCGACAATCGCATCGAAGGCACGCAGTGGGAAGGCAACGCGAACGAGCTCGCACGCTCCCTCGGCTTCTTCGGCACGTCCCTAGCCCCCGCCGAAATGTCGATGCTCATCCTTGGACTCCCGCCGCGCGATGACCTGACGCTCGACGTCACGCCGAGCGGCCTGCGCAGCGCGCGCGTCGAAGACGTGAGCGTGACGTTCGACCCGCCCGCGTTCCCCGCGCAACACGCCGTCGTCACGCGCGGCGACGATCGCGTCGAGATCGAGATCGCCGAGGTCGTGCGGTAGGACTGCGTCGTGTCATCCCAGTGTCATCCTGAGCGGGTGGCCGGGTGGGCGCGAAGGATCCCCTGCCGACGGAGCGCGTCTCGTGCATCGGAAGGGGATCCTTCGCACCCACCCACCGCCCGCTCAGGATGACACTGGGACTAGTAGGATATTCGTGTGATCCAGATCCGCTCGTACGCGAAGATCAACTGGTCGCTCCGCATCATCGGAAAACGCGCCGACGGGTTTCACGATCTCGAAACGGTGTTCCAGCAGATCTCGCTGCACGACGTGCTCACGATCGAAGCGTCCGATACGTTTGCGTTGACATGCAGCGATCCGGCGATTCCAGTCGATGACACGAATCTCGTCGCACGCGCGGCGAAGTTGATCGGTGCGCCGCCGGTTGTGATTCACATCGAGAAGCGCATTCCGGCGGGCGGGGGATTGGGTGGCGGATCGTCGAACGCGGCGGCGACGCTCATCGCGCTCGACGAGATGTTCGATTTGAACGCGTCGCTACCAGGACTTGCGTTGCAGCTCGGATCGGATGTGCCGTTTTTTCTCATCGGTGGAACTGCATACGCAACGGGACGTGGCGAAGAATTGACTCCGTTGCCGAACCTGCCGCCTACGGAGTTGCTGTTGCTGCTGC
>DATKFO010000434.1:0-2395 GCA_035544355.1 Thermoanaerobaculia bacterium | reverse complement strand
GATGTTCGACGTCGCGCCGAATCTCAGCGCCGAGAACTGCGCGGTCGTCACGGCGATGCTCGTACTCGCGCTGCGGCTCGCGATCGTGCGGATTCCCTCGAAGCTACCGCCCGCGCTCGCATTCGCCGCGGCGCCGCTCGGCCTCGTGTTGATGACGGGGTTCTTTGCGCGCGATCAGCGCTACTTTGGCTGGCACGCGCTCGCCATCGCGCTGATCACGCCGCCGATTCTGCGACTCGTGCTGCGCAACGAGCGGCGCGTGCTCGCCGCGCTGGCGCTCGTGATCTATCCGATTTCTGTCTACGCGTACACGAATGCCACGACGCTCGAGACGGCCGAGGGGAAGCCGCGTGTGAATTTTTTCGAAAACGCGCACATGCTGCTGCCCGCGTCGGAAATGCTCGACGGCGAGAAGTTGTATCGCGACATCCTGCCGGCGCACGGCATGCTCGAAGACGGCTTCTTCGACTTCATCGCGCTGCGCGTTCGCGGTCCGCAAATCTCGAATGCACTGCGCGCGCGCGTGCTGATCGGATGCTTGAACGCCGTCGCGGTCTATGCCCTCGGCGCCGCGATGACCGGCTCGATGGAGGCGGGCGTCGCGACGTTTTTTCTCGCGAGCATCACCGGCACGATCGCGCCGTCGACGATCCGCTTTCTTCCCGCGCTGTTCACGCTCGCGATGACCGCGAGCGCGGTGCGGCGCCGCAACGCGAAGTGGCTCGGCTACGCGGCGCGCGGCATCGTGATCTGCGGGATCACGAGTCTCGACTTCGCGTTCTACGCTGCGGCCGCGGTGATCGTCGCGGCGCTGCGCTTCCGTCCGATCAAGCCCGCGCTCAAGCAGGTGATGATCGGCCTGCTCGCGACCGGCATCCCGCTCTTTCTCTTCCTCGCCATCCTCGGCATCGCGGACGACTTCGTGAAGGGGACGCTCTTCGAAGTGCTGCCGCTGAGCGAGGTCTACGCGATGGACATCTTTGACACGCCGGCGGGATTCCGCGCGTACCAGCACGTGCCCGAGGTGCTCGCGGCGCTGGTGCATCGCACGTCGTGGGGCTACATGGTGTGGATTGGAGCATTGTTTTTCACCGCCGCTGCGCTGACGCGAAAAGCGTCGCGGCGCATCGAGCCGCTGCTTGTAGTCGCGGTGTTCATGGTGCTCGGCGCGATCTCGTATGCAGAGCGGCATCATCTACATTTCCAATTCGCGACCGCCGCATTTCTCGCCGGCCTGATCTGGTTGCTGTTCCGCAAGCGCTCGCAATACGCAACGCCCGCCGTGATCCTCGCGCTGATTCTCGGCGTCCCGACCTCACATCTCGCGATCGACGGATGGCTGCGACGCTCGCGAGGGCCGATTGATAACGGCTGGGTCGAAATCAAGGATTTACCGCGCGCGCGAGGAACCATTTTCACGACGGGTGACGCGGAGATGGTCGCGACCGTGAAGCGCTACGTCGACACGAATCTCAAACCGGACGAAACGTTCTTCGACTTCACGAATCGCGGATTGTTCTACGTGCTCCTCCATCGCGACTGCCCGATCCGGCAATACGAAGTCGCGTTCTACGAGACCGAAGAAAAGCAGCGCGAAGTGATCGCGCGACTCGAACGCGATCCGCGCGTCGTGATGGCGCTCGTCCCGCTCGGCCCGAACGACGACGGCGCGAACGTGGATGGAGTGCCGAACGCGGAGCGCGCGCCGCTCGTGTGGAAGTACCTCGAGGCGAACTTCACGCCGGCGTTGACGGAGGGGGCGGTTTCAATTTGGAAGAGGAAGTGATCTGGAGTGCGGCGACCGCACTCCAAAATAAAGCCGCGTCGATCACCGATCACCGATCACTGAGAACGTTCGATCCAGTTCGCGCATGAACTCCACGTCCCGCGCGAAGTAAAAGCTCTTCATCGGACAGAGATCGCTCCCCTTCACAGCGCACACCGGCTCGAGCGTCTTGTTGCCTTCCGCGCTCCATGCGTCGCGCTCGCGGATGATGCGCGTGAGCTCTTCGCGGTAGTTTGCGAACGCATCGCCTTGCCACACATCCGCGACCGGTTGCGTGAAGATGTTGCCGAGGGGCTTGTGCTGGAGGATGCAGCAGGGCGCGATCATGCCGCTGCTGCGGACGAGCATCGAGTACCAGCCGATCACACATGCTTCGTCGAAATTCGCAGCTTGCTTGTCCGCGCGCAGGTTGCGGCGCATGCGCAGGTGGTGGCGCAGTTTGTCCGCGAGCGATTCGTCGCGCGAGAAGAACGTCATCGCACGCGCGACGACTCCGCGCGCGCGGCGCTCGTTCGCAAGACGATGCGTCAGCGCGGCGATGTCGCCGGTGATGTCGCGCTCGAAGCTGCCGATGTTCGTGATGCGGCGGAACTCGTCGATGCGAATGAC
>DATKFO010000433.1:0-4376 GCA_035544355.1 Thermoanaerobaculia bacterium | reverse complement strand
TTGCGCTCGATGCCGTCGACATTGATCGCGACAGAGATTCGCGCAGCGCGCAGGATCGGCAGCACGAATGCGTTCGCGGCGTTGCAGACGAGGACGACGTCGAAGTCGCGGCGCAACGCATCGAGTGCGCTGACGAATGCGTGGCTCACGGTCTCGAGATATTTGTGCCGAAGCGCGGGAAGCTCGATGCGATGGATGCCTTCCCACGTCGCGTCGCCGCGTCCGCGACAGTAGACGGAAACGTCGTGACCGCGTTGCACGAGGCGTCGTCCGAGCTCGCCCGCGAAGGTTTCGAAACCGCCGTACGCGGGTGGAACGCCGCGCGTGCCGAGGATCCCGATTCTCATCGGAACCACCTCGCGAGCGCGCGATCGGAGACGCGGCGGCGGCTTTGGATCTCGCGACGCTTCGCGAGCACGCGACCGCGATTTTTCCAGAGCCAGGTGAATGCGGAGAGCGAGGAGCGTTCGATCGTGAGTGCGGCGATGAATACGACGAGATCGCGTGCGAGCTCGAATGGTGCGTTGCGCAGCGCGAGGTAGGCACCTTCGTTTTTCCATCGCAGGAGAAAGCGGTTCTTCACCGAGTGCTTGTTGATCTCGGCGGACAGCTGGCCGCGCGCTTCAGGGGTCACGCGACGCACGTGATAGCCGATCGCGTCGGGCACGCAGAGCGATAGCCAGCCGAAGAGTTGTCCGCGCCACGCGAGGTCTGCGTCTTCGCGATACGCGAAAAAGTCTTCGTCGAAGATCTCGCCGTCGATCGCGACGTCGCGGAGAAAGCTCCTGCGGAACATCGCGGCAGCGCCGGACACGCCGAAGATTTCTCGCGCTGTAGGCACTTGAATGTCGAAGTGTCGGCCCGTTCGCGTCATGCGGATTCCCATCGAGTCGATCTCGTTCGTTGGCTCGATGTCGAATCCCTTCGCGCGCATCAGTTTTCCGGTGGCAGAGCCGACTCTTTCGTCAACGAATGCTGTGAGCACACGCGAGATGTATTCCGGTTCTAGAAAGCAATCAGGATTCACGAGCAGCACGAATGATCCTCTCGCAATCGCGATCGCCTGATTCACCGCTGCGCTGAAGCCGCGATTCGTTTCGTTGCGGATCACGCGGAATCCGGCGCGCTCGACGATCGACGCAGAATCATCATGCGATGCGTTGTCGACGGCGATCAGCTCGACCGTGGAATGCGTCTGGCGCGCGATGCCGTCGAGGCATCGGCGCAGGTACGGCGCACTGTTCCAGGTTACGAGGACGACGGAGACGACGTCCATCGATCGAACGCTTTCTTCAGCACGTGTGCGTACGCGCGGAATGCGCGCCAGCGGCCGATCTCCGGATGCGCGAAACCGGCGATGGCCGCGACGCAGCGGAGGAGCATGCCGAGGATGATCACCCAGCGCAGCGCTTCGGCGCGGGCGGGGGGGAGCCACTTGCGCGCGTAGCGCCACATGTTGCGATACCAGACTTCGTTGAACGTCGCGAAGTCGATGTGCTCGAGACTGGCGCCGCCCGCGTGCTGCGCGACCGCGGCGGGCACGACGTAGATTTCTTTCTTCGCCTGCGCGAGACGGCGGCAGTAGTCGACGTCTTCGAACCACGCGGGCGAAAACTGTTCGTCGAACGAACCGACTTCGTCGAGCACGTCGCGGCGAATGAGGAGCGCCGCGGCGGCCGGCTGTTCGATGCGTCGCGGCTCGGAGAGATCGAGATCGCGATAGCGGTAGTGCGCGGTCGCGCGATTTTTCGGGAAGAGGCGGCGCATCAAGAGCACTTCGGCCGCGAGCGTTTTCAGCGTCGGCAAGCGGCGCAGTTGGAACTCGCGCTGCGAATCGCCGACTGCATCTTCGAGCAGCGGCGCGGCGGCCGCGGCGTTCGGGTGCGATTCGAGAAATTCGAACAGCAGCGTGAGCGCGCGCGGTGCGAGCTCGCAATCGGGATTCAGCAGGAAAACGTAGCGTCCGCGCGAGTCGCGCAACGCGCGATTCGTGCCCGCCGCGAAGCCGTCGTTGTGCGACGAGCGCATGACGCGGAATTCATCGCCGATGTGGGCGAGCGTCGCGTCGTGCGATGCGTTGTCGTACACGACGACTTCGTATTCGAGCCCGTCGCACGCGGCAGGGATCGCGCGCAGGCAGCGATCGATCCAGCGCTCGCTGTTCCACGTCACGATCACGATCGAAAGGTCGATCGCGCGAGCCGCCGTTTGCGTCGCGTCGCGCTCGATCGGGACAGTCATCAATGTGTTCGCCATTCCAGTACCGCGTCGATCAGCGGACGTGTTACCACATCCCACGCGAACCGCGGTCGCATCCTCTGTAGATTCTGTACGCAATTTGAGTAGAAGGCGTCGTCCGTCAGCAAGCGGCGGATCGCAGTTGCGACGGCGCCGGTGTCTTCCGGAGGGACGACGATGCCGAGAGATTCGCGGGTGACGAGCTCCGCGGCAAACCCGCCTTCCGACGCGACGACCGGGATTCCCGCCGCGATCGCGTCGAAAAGACGCGTGCGGATCGAGTAGCCGGCCTCCGCCGTCGGGCGGTGCAGCATGATAGCGATTTTGCCACTGCGCAGCCACGCGAGTCGCTCGCGATACGGAATCCATTCCGCGTTCGCTGACACGTTCGCGCCGCCACGCGCGAGGAGCTGTTCGAAGCGATCGTCGCGGCGGCGATCGATGAGGTTCGTGTTCGGTCGGCCGCGACCGAGAAAGAGCAGCTTGCAACGGATGCCTTCCGCGTTGACGCGCGCGACGGCGTCGATCGCCGTCGCTGGATCGAGCCATTCCCACACGCCGCCGCCCCAGATGACGAGATTGTCCTGCGGCTTCGCGCAAGCATTCGTTTCATCGAGATCGACGCCGAACGGCACCTCGATCCACGGCGCATCGTTCGCCTGCAGTTTCTCGTAGAGCTCGCGTTGCTTGTTCGCGGCGCACATCAGGAGATCCGCTTCGATGAGCGCGTGCGCAAGCCGCGACCACTCCGCCGTGAGATGGATGCGCTGCCGCAGTGAAGGCTTGTTGCCGTAAAGCTCACGCAGCTCGAGCACCGTCGGATCGAACATGTCGTAGATGATGCGTTGCGCGCGACGGCGTTTGCGAAATCCGCGCGCAGGTTGTCCGATCAGCACATCGGCATCGCGCATCAACGCACGCGCTTCATCGGTTCCACTGCCGACTGCCCACTGCCCACTGCCTTCTGCTTTCGCGATCAGCGTCGTCGGCACGTGCTTCGCCAATTCACGCGAGAGGTGCCACGCACGAATGCCCGGCCCGGCCATCCGCTCGCCGACGACATCCAATGTGTGAATCACAACCTGGAACATAGGCCTTCGACGATGCCGCGCAGCGACGTTTTGCCGCGCAGCGCGAGCCGCGCATCTTCCCACAGCAGCGAGCGGACTCTGCCCACGCCGCGATGCATGCGCGCGGTGAGGTAGCGATTGCGCGTGCGGAGTCTGCGCGCGTTCGTCAGCATCGACGCCGACTGCGAGCCGCGATGCGTGGCTTTTGCGACCGGCAGCACGCGCGTTGTCCATCCCGCTTCGTGCAGGCGCGCACAGAGCTCGACGTCTTCGTAGTACGCGAAGAATCGCGGATCGAACACGCGATCGCCGAGTGCGGCGACTCGATACACCGTCGCGGTGGCCGAGACGCCCCACGCTTCGGGGAGCGGCGTGCCGAGCGGCAAGCCGTGTCCGATCTGGCGAAACGTGCCGTCGGAGATGTCGATGCCGGCGCCGTCGATCGTGTTTGCGTCGCGGCGAAGGATCGTCTGCACCGCGGCGAGCTTCGGATCGCGCATCGCGGCGAGCAGCGTCGCGAGCCAGTCGCGATCGACGACGACGTCGTTGTTCACGAGCGCGACGAATTCCGCGCGGACGTGTTTGAACGCTTCGTTCACGCCGCCGGTGAATCCGAGGTTCGTTTCGCTGCGCTGCGTGGCGTTCGGCGTCGGAACGCGTGAGCCGTTGTCGAAGAGGATGACGCGGCAGTCCGCGAGGGATGCCAAACATTCCGCGAGCATCGCGCCGCCGTCGATGTCGAGAACGATCGCGTCGACGTTACTCATGTTGCATCCGATCGAGATTCACTTCGCCCGAGATGCCGCGAAGTGTGACGCGGCCGTCGTGATCGAGATCGACGCGAATGGATTTGTATTGCGGCTCGAGCAAGTACGCGCGGCCGCCGAGCTCGATCATTGCCGGCGCTCCGCAGGAGTAGTGCAGAGTGGACGCTCCGCGCTTCGCGAGAAACGTCATCGAATCGCCGGCGCGCACGATCCAGCCGCCGCGATAGAGGAAGCGCGCCATCGTGTAGAGCTGCGGGTACATCTCGCCGCCTTTGTGCTGCACGTGCGCGTCTTCGAATTC
>DATKFO010000432.1:0-4255 GCA_035544355.1 Thermoanaerobaculia bacterium | reverse complement strand
CAAAGACGTCTAGGAGTGCGGCGGCACAGCCGCCGCTTTCGTGTCCGGATCAGAAAGCGGTGGCTTTGCCACCGCACTCCTAGACATCAATCGCACGGACAACGCGATTCCGATCGTCACCACCGCCGCCTGCGAGAGCAGCGCGCCGGGCGCTTTCAGCGCGTCGTAGGCGAGGCCGGCGAGGGCGGGGCCGATGACGCGGGCGAGGGCGTTGAGCGAGCTCGAGACGCCGAGGATTCCGCCGCTGTGAGTCGATGGCGCGATTTTGCTGATGTACGCGCTGAGCGCGGGATTGCAGAGTCCCTGGCCCACGCCCATCAGGCACGTCGCGGTGATGAGCACGTTGCGGTCGACGCTGAACGGGACGAGGAGCAATCCGACGATCAACGCGATTGCGCCGACGATGCCGGTGCCGATGTCGCCGAATCGTCGCGTGAGTCGATGCACGACCGTCGCTTGCAGCAGCACGACGACGACGCCCATCAAGCCGAACAGGTATCCGATCGCGCGTGCCGACAAACCGTAGCGATCGCGGCCGACGAGTACGAGGATCGGAGCGAGCGATGCGAGCGTGAACATGAGCACCGCAAGCGATCCGCCGGCGAGGCGCAGTCCGCGCACGCGAAAAAAGATTGCCCAGCTTTCGTGATCGAAGAGCGATCCGCTGCGTGACTCGTGATTCACGACTCGTGATTCGGGCAGCGCGACGATCGCCATCACCAACGCGATCGTCGAGAGCAACGCAGCGGAAGCGCCCGGAACGAAATTCGGCGTGTGGCCGAAGCCGGAGAGAATTCCGCCGATTGGCGGTCCGAGGACGAGTCCGAGTCCGAACGCCATGCCGATCAGCGCCATCCCTTTCGCGCGATTCGATTCGTCCGTCGAGTCGGTGATGTACGCCTGCGCGGTGGCGATGCTCGCGGCGGCGATGCCGCAGATGATCCGCGACGCGAAGAGCATCGCGACGTTCGATGCGATTGCGAACGTGACGAATCCGAGGATGCTGCCGAGGAGACTCGTCATCAGCACGGGGCGGCGTCCGATACGATCGGAAAGGCGGCCCCACACGGGCGAGAAGAGGAACTGCATCAGCGAGAAACTGCCGAGGATCATGCCGAGCGTCATGCCGCCTGCGCCGTACTCCTTCGCGCAGAACGCGAGCACGGGCACAACGATCCCGAAGCCGAGGAGATCGATGAAGACCGTCAGGAACAGAACGCGGAAGGCCGCTCTCACCGCGCGCAAGTCTACGTCGATATACTCGCGCCCGAATGGATCAGCGATCGCTCGCCGTCCAGTACGCGACGAGCGCGAATCTCGCGGCGCGCATCGAGCTGCATCGGCGGTGCAGCACGAACGCCTACGGTTTTCAGCGATGGGTCTTCGATCAGCTCGGCCTCGCGAGTGGCCGGCGCGTGCTCGAGATCGGGTGCGGCACCGGCAATCTCTGGCGCGAAAACGCCGATCGCCTTCCGCGCCCCATGAACCTCGTGCTCTCCGATTTCTCGATCAGCATGATCGAGACGACGTCGCGCGTGATCGCTGCGCGCTTCGTGAACTGCGCGCTGCCCGATCTGCCGTTCCGATCGGGATCGCTCGATCTCGTGATCGCGAATCACATGCTGTATCACGTCGCCGATCGCGCGCGCGGCTTTGCGGAAATTCGTCGCGTGCTCGCTCGCGGCGGCGTGCTGTTCGCGGCGACGAACGGCGAATCGCATCTGCGCGAGATCAAAGAGCTCATGCGCGCATTCGGAATCGAAGCGACTGATTTCTCGAGCGGATTCACGATCGAGAACGGCGACGCGCAGATGCGCAGCGCGTTCGAGAACTTTCGCCGCGCCGACTACGAAGACAGTCTGCGCATCACCGACCCCGACCTACTCCTCGGCTACATCGCATCGATGAGCGAACGCGCGCGCGACGTCGTCGCAGCGCGCGGCAAAGAAATGCGCGCGGCGATCGAAGATCGCATCGCGCGCGAGGGTGCGTTTCACGTCGTCAAATCGACCGGAGCCTTCGTCGCCGTCAACGAGTGAGCGAGATGCGCCGGCGGACGCGGCGCGCGCTTAGGGCGCCGCTTCACCGGCGCGGGTGGAATGATCGCCTTCACGCGATGTTCGACGCGCGGCAGCTGATTGCGCACGAGTGTCGCGAACATCGGCTCGGCGATCGCGATCTCTTCGAGCACGCGATCGCGACGATCTTCGGGCATTGCGAGCAGCAGCGCTTCGAGTCGCAGCGCGCTCACTTCGTCGCCGCCCTGTTCGCCCGCGAGCGCGAACGCCGCGTGATGATCGACGTCCTTGCGTCCGACGCGGTCGGCCTGCGCGAACATCGTGGCGAGACCGCCGTGTCCGAGCTTTTCGATCACGTCGCCGATCTCGGGGAGCCAATGCTTGAACGCGCCGATGGCGTGCAGCATCTCGAGCTCCGCGCCCGCGCGATCGTCGTGGAACAACTTGACGATGCCGCGCACGCGCAGGAAGCGATCGCCGCGCTCGTGCCCCCAGAGAATCGAGGCGCGCAACGGATCGGCGAGCTCCGCGTGCAACTGTCCGAGGTGGAGCTTGCTCGCGCAGGCGCGCACGATGCGCATCGCACATTCGATCGGCGCTGCGTGAATCGCATTCCACGCGACGATCGCCGGCGAGCGGTGGACCCAGCTCGCGTAACCGCCGCATGAATCCTTGAGGAGGCCTTGCGCCGCGGAAGCCTCGGCGGATCCCGAGGTGAGCATCGCGGCCGCGACTTCGTTGAGGGAGATTTCAGGAGAGATGGGGATGAGGATGCGATCGATGTTCATCAGCCCGTTGAGCTCGAGGGCCGCATCGCTGTGAAAAATCGAGAGATCGACTTCGACGCCGTGCGAGTCCCAGATCAGTCCCCAGCCAGCGACGTACGGCTCGCGCTCGTTGTACGTGCGCCGGCGCGGGTACACGTAGCGGGGCAGGAACTTGAGCTCGGGAGAATCGACCGCTTCGCCGATGCGCCGCGCGAGGTCTTGATCGACCGGGCGATCGGCGACGAGAACCATGTCGAGATCGCGCATTCGCAGGGCATTTCCGGAGAAGAGATGATCCAGCAGCGCCGGGGCGCTTCCGCCGCCGATCGCCAGTCGCGCGAGACCGAAACGGTCGCGCAGCTCCTTCGAGACAGCCGCGAGGATGGACGATAGCCGCCTCACGGGCAGGGCTTTCATCTGGTGCATCTTAGGGACCTCTTGGGGGATGGGGATTGCCGGCGACCCAACGCCAGCGCCGAACGGGAACGGCGCATAGTAAGCGAATTTTCGAAAACGGTTACAACTTTTGCACAACGAGTTGCCAATCTTGCCGTTTTACGACCGCTCCGGCCCCCAAAAGAGACACAAATGCATCGAGCGCGCGACCCGGCGCGCGAGCAAAAAGTCCCGCGGCCACATCATCCACGAGATCGTAGTCATCGAAAATCGCCGTGCCGCCCGCGCGCAGCACCGTCCATGCCAGAACCGCGTCCTGCAGCACGTCGCCGACGCGATGCGAGCCGTCGATGTAGACGAAATCGAATTGCTTCGGCGCCATCGTGCGCAGCACGACCTGCGAGCTGCCGATGAGCTTGGTCACGCGCTCGCCCGCGCCGGATGCGGCGACGTTCGCGTCGAAGTAGCCTTCGAAGTAGCGCAGCAGCGTGCTGTCCATCGGAATCGCGAACGGATCGACGCAGGTGAGGCGGCTCGTCGGATCGGTGAGCACGTTGTCGAGAAACCAGCACGCCGACTGTCCTTCGAAGCAGCCGACCTCGAGCGCGCGGATGTTCGGCTTGCCGGCGATGTGCGCGAGATCGCTCTTCCACGCGTTCGCGTGCGGGCTCACCCAATCGAACGTGAAGCGATATTTCGGATGCGGCAGCGGAGGACTGTCGACGAAGAGATCGTGCATCTCGCGCGCGATGATGCGCGACGCGCGTTCTTCGCCGCCGCTGTCGATGAGCCGGCGCATGGCCATCGTCATCACGAAGCGCTGATCGTTGTGCTCTTCGACGGTGATCGCGTTTTGCGCGAGCTCGTTCGCGAGAACGACGCATCGCTCGCGAACTTTCTGCACGACGAACGCGGCGGCATCGGCGGAGACGCGTCCCGCACCGACGGTCGCGACCCATTCTTCGTGCATCGCGCGCGCCTGGCGCGCGAGCTCCTGCTGCTTGGCTGTGCTCACGGCGGCGAACGATACATCAGGTGCGGCGGACTTATCGTCCGCCGATTCGCGCGAAAAAC
>DATKFO010000431.1:0-2689 GCA_035544355.1 Thermoanaerobaculia bacterium | reverse complement strand
CCCGCTGTTCCGCGCGACGCCGCGCCGCGCGATCGACGCCGTGCGCCGCATGATCGCGCGCGGACTCAACGCGCCGCTTGCGCGCGGCGTCGGCCGCTACTTCGACGCGTTCGGCGCGATTGCGCTTGGCATGCCCGACGCGCGCTACGAAGGCGAAGTCGCATTCCAGTGGAACATGGCCGCCGACGCGAACGAGCGCGGCGTGTATCCCGTCGTTATCCGCGACGGAGTCGCGCCGTGGGAAATCGACCTACGGCCGATGATGAAAGCCGCAGTCCTCGATCTCCTCGACAGCGTCGAGCCGTCGATCATCTCCGCGCGCTTCCACAACACCATCGCCGGCGTCACGATCGAAATGGCGCGTGCGGCCGTCGCAGCAACCGGCGACATGCCGATCGTGCTGAGCGGCGGCTGCTTCCAGAACGCACTGCTCGCAGAGCGCGTCCTGCGCGGACTCCGCGACGAGCACCGCGTCTTCATGAATCACGAAATCCCACCCGGCGACGGCGGCATCGCGCTGGGACAAGCGGTGATTGCCAACGCACTCATTCGCTCAAATTCCAGTGTCATCCTGAGCGGGCGGCGGGTGGGCGCGAAGGATCCCCTGCAAATGCACGCGACTCGCTCGTCGGAAGGAGATCCTTCGCGCCCACTCCGCCACCCGCTCAGGATGACACGTACGGAGGCTGCATCATGTGCTTAGGAGTTCCCGGCAAAATCCTCTCGATCGAAGGCAGCATGGCCACGGTCGACTTCTGGGGCGTGCGCCGTCAGGTCTGCCTCGACATCGTCGATGAGCCGGTGACGATCGGCGACTACGTCCTCAACCACGTCGGCTTCGCGATCCGCCGCATTCCGACGGAATCGATCACCGACACGCTCGCGCTCTACGAGCTGCTGATGCGCGACGATCTCGGCGACGTGATGGCCGCCGACGTGCGAGGAGAGATCGAGGCCGCCCAGTGAAAGCACAGTCGGGCAAGCTCGAGTTCCGCGATCCAACGTTGGCGAAGCAGCTCGCGGCTACGCTCGCGCAGTTGATGGTCGAGATCGGCCGTCCGGTGTCCGTGATGCACGTCTGCGGTAGTCACGAGCAGGCGATCGCGAAATTCGGACTGCGCTCGCTCTTTCCGAAGAGCCTCAACGTGATCATGGGACCCGGCTGTCCCGTGTGCGTGACCGACGTGCCGGAAGTCGATGAAGGCGTCGTGCTCGCGCGCGCCGGCATGCGCATCGCGACGTTCGGCGACATGCTGAGAGTTCCGGGCACCGTGCAATCGCTTGCCGACGCGCAGGCCAGCGGCGCGACGATCGACGTCATCTACTCGCCGTCGCAGGCCGTCGAGCTCGCGCGAAAGAATCCGAACGAAGAGATCGTGTTCTTCGCGACCGGCTTCGAGACCACGGCCGTTGCAACCGCGGCGGTCGTCATCAGCGACACCTTGCCGAAAACTTCTCGATCCTCTCCGCGCACAAATACATCCCGCCGGTGATGGAGATCGTCGCCGAGATGCCGGAGTCGCGGGTCGAAGGATTCCTCGCCGCCGGCCACGCCGCGACGATCACCGGCTCCGCGGTCTTCGAGCCGTTCGTGACGCGCCACAACATCCCGGTCGTCGTCGCCGGCTTCGAGCCGCTCGACATCCTCGCCGGCCTCGTCGAGCTGGTGACGCTCGTGCGCAACGGCACGCCGCGCGTCGTCAACATGTTCCCGCGCTGCGTCTCGCCCGAAGGCAATCTCACCGCGCAGCAGCAACTGTGGCGCGTGTTCCGCCCGATCGGCGGACGCTGGCGCGGCATCGCGCACGTGCCGAACGGCAATCTGCGACTGCGCGATGAGTGGGCGCATGTCGACGCGCGCAAGAAATTCACGATCGATGTGACCGCGCTGTGGGACTACGCGCCGCCGCATCTCGCGCATCAATGCATCTGCGGCGACATCATGGCAGGTGTCCGCAATCCGATCGATTGCAAGCTGTTCAACCGCGAGTGCGTGCCGGAGAGCCCGGTCGGCGCCTGTATGGTCTCGAACGAAGGAACGTGCAAGATCTGGCATCTCTACGGCGGCGTTCCCGACCTCAGTGCAATCGAGGTGGCGTCATGAGCGCGATTCCCGGACGGGTCACGCTCAAACAAGGCGGCGGCGGACGCGCGATGCGCGCGCTGATCGAGAAACTCTTCATCCGCGACTTCGCTGCGATGCCGTTCGATGGCGTCGGCCTCGCCGCGATGGACGACGGCGCCGCGATTCCGCTGCCCGACGGCGACTGGCTCATCGTCACGACCGACTCGCACGTCATCCATCCGATCTTCTTTCCCGGCGGCGACATCGGCCGCATCTCCATCGCCGGCACGGTCAACGACCTGACGATGATGGGCGCCACGCGCATTCTCGGGCTCACCTGCGGCGTCGTGCTCGAAGAAGGATTTCCGCTCGATCAACTCGAAGCGATCCAGCGCTCGATCGTCGCCACCTGTCTCGAAGCCGGCACCGTCGTCATCACCGGCGACACGAAAGTGATGGGCCACGGTGAGATCGACGGCATCGTGATCAACACCACCGGCATCGGCATCGCGCCCACGCCGATCCGCGACAACGGACTGCGCGCGGGCGACAGGATCGTTGTCACCGGCACCGTCGGCGATCACGGCCTCGCGGTCATGTGCGCGCGCAACGGCATCGAGCTCG
>DATKFO010000430.1:0-3032 GCA_035544355.1 Thermoanaerobaculia bacterium | reverse complement strand
AAGAGTTCTTCCGCACGCAGGTACCGTACGGCGAGATCATTTATCGCGAAGCGCGCCGCAATCAGCTGCCGCCGGAGCTCGTGGCCGCGGTCGTCGAAGCGGAATCCGATTTCCGTCCGAAGCTGGTCTCGCATCGAAACGCGCAAGGGCTGATGCAGATCGTCCCGGACACCGGTCGCATCCTCGGCGTCGCGAACGCGTTCGATCCCGAGGAGAACATCGCGGCGGGGACGCGCTACCTGCGCTACCTCGTCAATCGCTTCGAAGATCAGCGCCTCGCGCTCGCCGCGTACAACGCGGGCGAAGGCAACGTCACGAAATTCGGCGGCGTCCCGCCGTTCGAAGAGACACTCGCGTATCTCGACCGCGTGAGCGCGCGATCGAGCTTCTACCGCCAGCGCGTGCACAACACGTGGGTGGCAAGCGCGCGGACCGCACGAGCGACGCAGTAATCTACAATCTCCCGCATGCAGCGAAATGAGCGCCGCGAATTTCAGCGGCTGGAGCTCAATCCGCCCCTTCCCGGCACGCTCGGCACCACCGCAGTCTCCGTCCTCGAGGTCGGCGTCCTCGGCGCGCGCGTGCATCACGCGGGGCCGTACGACGACTCGCATGCGGACCTTCGCTTCTCCTTCGAAGGCGACGCCATCGAGATGAAGTGCGAAGTCGTGCGCACATTGCCGAGCGTGTTCGATGCGGGCTACGAATCGGGACTGCGCTTCATCGCAGCCCTCGGCGAGTCGGGCGATCGCTTGCGCGCGATGCTCGGGCAGCTCGTCGTCAAAGCGTTCGAAGACCGCAAGGATTCGACCGGCACGATCTCGGCGGGCAAACAGGTCGACGGCGACAAGACCGTGCGCGGCGTCGATGCGCAATTCATCTCGTATCGTCTCGACGAAAACGGGATGTGGCATCACCGCCGCGTGTTTCTTCCGGAGCAGCCGGCGGTCGGATTCACGGTCGCGCGCAGCGTCGACAGCGAAGAGATGAAGCGGCTGTGCGACGTCTATCAGGCATCGGACGAGGAAGGGCGGCGACTCATCCGCCTCTTTGCGGAGCTCTCCGTCAGCGGCGCGCTGAAGATTCCTCCGCGGGTGTAGCCGCGGGCTTCGGCTCGCGCCACACGGGGAGCGTGAAGAAGAACCGCGTTCCGACTCCCGGCTCGCTTTCGACCCAGATGTGGCCGCCGTGTGCTTCGACGATTCCCTTCGCGATCGGAAGCCCGAGCCCCGCGCCGAGGCGCTCGTCGCGCTTCGCTTGCCAGTAAGGATTGAAGATCTTGCCGAGATTCGCGGTCGGGATTCCGGGACCGGTGTCGGCGACGACGCAAAGCACATCGCCATCGCGTGCTTCCGCGGCGATGCTGATCATGCCGGATGCAGGCGTGAACTTCATCGCGTTGCCGACGAGATTGGAGAGCACTTGCAGCACGCGATGGTGATCGGCGAACACGGGCGGCACATCCTCGCCGCGCGCCTGCAACGTGACTTCGTTCGCGGACGCCTGCGCCTTGAACAACTCGACGGTCTCGCGCAGCAATTCAGCGACGTCGAGGCGCGCGGGCTCGATCGGGAGCTGCTTGCCGATCTCGATGCGCGTGACGTCGAGCAGATCGGCGATGAGGCGGCTCATGCGCTTCGCGGAGAGCTCGATCGTTTCGAGCTGCTCGCTGTCGTCATCCGACAACGTCGGTGAACGCTGCAGCAGGGATGCGCCGAGGGTGATGGCGTTGAGCGGATTGCGGAGATCGTGCGAGACGATGGCGAGCACTTCCTCGCGCGTGCGCACGGCCTGCAGCGAATCGCGATAGAGACGCGCGTTGTCGATCGCGAGTGCCGCGAGACGCACGAGATCAACGAACAGCGGGACATCGGACTCGGTGAAGCGCTTCGATTCCGCCGACACCGCGGAGACGATGCCGAGGATCTGGCCGCGGCTCACGAGCGGCAGCACGATCATGTTGCGGTTGTCGATCGGCAGCGGATCGGCGACGAACGAAAAGAGCCCCGACGAAACGCCGACGATGCGCGCCGTGCGCTCCTGCATGATGTGCACGAGGCCTTCGGGAACGTCGCGCGCGATGCGTCCGAGGTGCGGGGTCAGGCGCGTTTCGTCTTCGGGATTGCGATGCACGACCGTTGCGCGGCGCAAACCGCCTTCGCTCTCCATGATGTCGATCGCGCACAGCTCCGCCAGATTCGGGACGATGAGGCGCGCGAGCGTGAGCACGGTCTGCTCGAAATCGAGCGAGCGCACCACCTCCTCGCCCGCTCCCGCGAGAAACGCCGCGCGCCGCTCCTCGCGCTCCGCCGCCGCGCGCGCACCGCGCGACTCGTGCGCTTCGCGCTCCGCCTCGCGCCGCCGGGCCATCGCTTCGCGCGCGAGGAGACGCATCTGCCGGCCAAGTCCCGCGACGAGCAGCGCGGACGTGAGCGCGAGAAACGTGAGGATGATCGTCAGCCAGAGATTGAGGCGATCGGCGTCGCGAATGCTGTCGAGGCGATCTTCGATCGCGGTCTGGATCGAGAGCTCGAGCTCCGATGCGGCCGTCGCTGTTTTTTCGTAGGCGGGATGTTCTTCGTACAGCCGCGCGAGAAACACTTCGCCCGGAAGTTGCCGCGAGATCAGCTCGCCGCGGCGAACGCCTTCGTGCCAGCGCGCGGTCTGCACGAACAGCGTGCGCAGATCGTTGTCGAGCCCTTCGTTCAATTGCGGCAGCAGCGCGGCGAGCAGCTTGCGGTTCTCTTCCTGCTCCTGCACGAGGCGGTAGTAGTCGGTGCGGTATTGAGCCTGACCGGTGACTTGCCAGGCGATGACTTTGTCGAGCTCTCCCGACAAATCCATCTGCATCTGATTGGCCGCGCGCCGCGCCGGCTCGGCGATCGTCGCGATCTCTTTGCGCATCGTCGCGGTGTGGCGCGAGACCGCGACGGGAAGAATCGCGAGCGACAAGAGCGAGACGATGATGAACGCGACCGGGAGCACGGTCGTCCACGTACTGTCGGGCCCGACACGCCAGATACTTCTGCGTT
>DATKFO010000429.1:0-2133 GCA_035544355.1 Thermoanaerobaculia bacterium | reverse complement strand
CTGAAGGAAGCCGGCGATGTAACCGGCCAGCTTGTTCCCGACGGCCAGCGCGAGGAAGAAGACGCCCATCAGGATGCTGACCAGATGCGGCGGTGAGAGCTTGGTCACCATGCTCATCCCGGTCGGATAGAGACAGATCTCGCCGAAGGTCTGCAGCAAATAGAGCACGACCAGCCACAGCGGACTGACTCTCTGCCCCGTGTTCTCGAAGATGTGCGCCGCCTGCAGAATCAGTATGTACGAGAGGCTGAGAAACACGAGGCCCAGCATGAACTTCGTGGGACTGGATGGCTCGTGCTTGCCCATCTTCAGCCAGAGCCACGCGAAGATCGGCGCAAACGCCCAGACGCAGAACGGCGCGACCGACTGCAGCCACGTGAACGGATAGGTCCAGCCGAACACGGTGTTGCTCGTGGCGCGATCGGCGAAGAGATTCAGCGTCGTGCCGGCCTGCTCGTAACCGGCCCAGAAAATCACGCAGAAGATGAAGAGGATGCCGATGACCGATATCTTCAGCCAGTCTTCGCGCGTCAGCGGCGGAGTCGATACCTGCGGATGCTCTTCCACCGCGCGTGCCTCAGGCTCGGCCGGCACGAGGTACCGCTTGCCCATCGAGTACTGAATCAGTCCGAGCACCATTCCGACGCCGGCGGCGGCGAAGCCGTAGTGCCAGTTGCTGTAATGCGCGACGAGCCAGCCGACGATGATCGGTCCGAAGAACGCGCCGACGTTGATGCCGCTGTAGAAAAGCGAGAAGCCCGAATCACGTCGTGGATCGCCTTTGCGATACAACGTGCCGACGAGCGTACTGGCGTTTGGTTTGAGGAGACCGGTACCGAGGGCAATCATCACCAGGCCGGCGTAGAAGAACGACATGTTGTGGAACGCCAGGCTGAAGTGACCGAGGGCGATGATCACACCGCCGACAAACACGGTGCGGTAGTGGCCGAGCCAGCGATCGGCCACTACTCCGCCGATCAATGCCGTTGCGTAGACCGAGAACACATACCAGCCGTAAATCTCGGACGCGTATTTCAGTTTGAAGCCGAGGCCGGGGAGCGCGGTAGCGCCGATCATGAAGGGGAGAAGGATCGCGCGCATACCGTAGTAGCTGAAGCGCTCCCACATCTCGGTGAAGAACAGCGTGGCCAGGCCGCGGGGATGGCCGAACCAGGTTTTTTCGGCGACGACAGTGCTCATGCGTTCGTTCTCTCCGCGCGCATTGTCGCCGAAAACGCGCGCGCGGCGGCGCCGTTTGCCCCGCGACTGCGGGCGTTCACCCCGTCGGGCGGTAAAGATCTTGTATCGTTCGCCCGTTTCGTGATGCAGGAGAACGTTCCCCTCGCGCCGCTCACGACGATCGGCATCGGTGGGCCGGCGCGATTTTTCACGCGCGCGGGCGACGTCGATGCGTTGCGCGAAGCGCTCGCATGGGCGCGCGACCACAACCACCGCATCTTCATCCTCGGCGGCGGCAGCAACCTGCTGATCGCCGACGAAGGCTTCGACGGCGTCGTCGTACAACTTGATCTTCGCGGCATCACGATCGAGAGCGAAGACGACACGCACGTGATGGTCCGCGTCGCCGCGAGCGAACCATGGGACGACTTCGTCGCGTACGCAGTCGTGCGCGGATGGGCAGGCATCGAATGCCTCTCCGGAATCCCCGGCTCGACCGGCGCGACGCCGATCCAAAACGTCGGCGCGTATGGCCAGGACGTGAGCGAAACCATCGCGCGCGTCGAAGCACTCGATCGCGAAACGGATCGCGTCGTCGATTTCACGAACGAAGAATGCGCATTCGGCTACCGCTCGAGCCGCTTCAAAAACCTCGAGCGCGATCGCTACGTGGTCCTCTCGGTGACGTTCCGCCTCACGCGCAACGGCGAAGCCACCGTGCGCTATCCCGAACTGCAAAACCATCTCGGCGATGTGCGCGACCTCATCGCCGTGCGCGAAGCCGTCATCGCCATCCGTAAACGCAAAGGCATGGTGATCGATCCCAACGACCCCGACACGCGCAGCGACGGCTCCTTCTTCATGAACCCGATCGTGACGCCGGAGCAATACGAAGACTTCGCCGCACGCGCCGAAAACGCGCCGCACTACCCATCAGCCGAAGGCGTAAAACTC
>DATKFO010000428.1:0-3412 GCA_035544355.1 Thermoanaerobaculia bacterium | reverse complement strand
CTCTTCATGCTGCTCGTCCCGCCGCTGACGATTCTCTTTCAGCGTCTCGGCCGCAAGTACGCGTCGATCCTCTTCTGCATCCCGTTTTTTCTCTCGCCGCTTTTCTACCTGACGACGGGCAAAGTCGGCTGGATCCTGCTGCTGCCGCTCGCGCTCGCATTCGCGGGTCCGCGCGCGGTCGGGTACGCGCGCACGCATCGCTGGATTCGCCAGATGTTCCGCGCGGAGCTGCATCCGTATCACGCGCTGCTCTTCGCCGAAGCGCTGTCGTGGATTCTCTTCCGTTACCTCGTCCTCGGACGCCGCATCGCGCACATCCCGACGCTGTTCCTCGAGACCGTGTTCGTCGCCGCGTTTCTCGCGTTGTTCTGGGCCGTCGCATTTCTGATCGCACGACTCGTCGAATTGAATTTCGCGATCGCCGCCGACGATGTTTTCAAACGCATCACCGTCGCCGCGCTTCCGCTCATCGCACTGCCGTTCATCCCGCTGTTCGTCGTCCCGACGACGTGGCCGCGCGTGATGGTCATCGCGACGCTCGTGCTGATCGCGATCATCGCGATGCGTTTGCGGAATCCGATGTCGTCGCGTACGGCGTGGAAACTCGCCGCGTATCTCATCTTTCCCGCGCTGATTTACCTCGTCAGCTACGCGTCGACCGCGCAGCTCTCGCAGTGGATCGATCTCTTCCATCGCGGCGAGTCGATCGGTCCCGCGTCCGATTACCTGCGTGGAAAAGTTCCGTTCCGCGACGTCTTCGCGTTGCACGGCATGCTCGAAGACGGGCAGCTCGACGCGTGGCTGATGCAGCTGTTCGGCCGCTCGCTCGACGTCGCGGTCGCGCGCAGCGTCGTCGTCGGCTCGCTGCTCGCGGTCTCGATCTGGTTTCTCGGCATCGTCGTGTTCGAATCGATTCCGCTGGCGATGCTCTGCGTCGCGATGGGCGCGTGGACGACGGCGGAGAACAACCGCACGTTCTTCCAGGTCGCGGCCGTCGCGTTGTTCTGGAACGCGATCAAGCGGCGAAGCCGCGTCAGCGCGATCGCGAGCGGCGTGTTCGCCGGCGTTGCACTGTTCTTCAGCTACGAGATCGGCCTCTACACGATCCTCGGCGCCATCGCCGCGACGATCGCACTGCTGCGCCGCGACGCGCTGAAAACGCTCGCATTCTTTCTCATCGGCGTGATCCTCGGCACCGCACCGTTCCTCGCGTTTCTCGCGATTCACAACGCGGCCGGCGATTTCTTCACGACGTCGTTCATCACGATCCCGCGCATCATCGACGCCGTCTGGGCGCTGCCGTTCCCCGATCTCGTCTCGACGTTCCGCAAGGATCTGAACCTCCACACGCTTGCCGAGTTCATCCTCTTCGAGAAGTTCCACCTCATCCTCTCACCGCTCACGATCGCGATTGCGCTCGCGTATTACCTGCAGCGCCGCCTGCGCAATCGCGCGGACACGCTCGATCACGCGCTGCTCGTGCTCGCAGTCTTCGCCGCCGTCACGCAGCGCACCGCATTCGGCCGCGCAGAATTTCGCCACCAGTACTTCGCCGCGTTCCTTCTCGGACCGCTGCTCGTACTGCTCGCGATTTTTCTCGTGCGCGCGCTGCGCAATCTCTGGCGCGAAGGCGACGACGGCACGCGCGCATTCATCGCGACGCTCGGCGTCGCTGCGATTCCTGCGATCGCGGTGCTGTTCTGGATTCCCGACCTCGTCAACGCGCGCATCGACGACCTGCTCAACTACCAGCGCCGCGTGCTGCACGTCCTTCGCGATGGTCACGCCGAGGAGGTGCGGTATCGCGTCGATGCCGTGAGCGCGGAGATCCAGAAGCTCACGCGCGCGAACGAGCCGATCTTCGATTTCTCGAATCAGCCGGCGCTCTATTTCTTCGCGAACCGCCCGAACCCGACGCGCTTCTACCAGGTGCCGATCCTCTCGCCGCGCGAATTTCAGCTCGAGACGATTCGCGCGCTCGAGCGCACGCGCCCGAAAGTCGTGATCCGCAAATCGCCCGAGGGGTTCGATTCGCTGGATGGCGTGACGAATGATTTGCGGGCGCAGGCGGTTTCCGCGTACATCGACGATCGTTATCGCTTCTACAAATCGGTGCGCGGTATCGAGCTGTGGACGCGCGTTGCGAACGCGCACGAGCAACCGGTCGCGCGTTATCTCGATCGCATGCGCATGCCGTCGCAGCGCGAGCTCGTCAGCAGCGGCGTCGAGCGCATTGTCTTTCCCGCGGTCGGCGATGCGGAGGGCGCGGGCGGCTCCCATTGGATCTCCGAGCTCACGCTGCACAATCCGTTTCGCGAAGCGATCACGTTCACGATGCGGTTCGTCTCCGCAAACGAACGCATCGATCGCCGCTTCACGCTCGCGCCGCGACAGACGTTCCGCCTCAACTATGTCGTCGCGAAGCTCTTCGGCACCACCGGCATCGGCACGCTCTGGATCGAACATCGCGCGGGCCGCGCGCCGGTCGCGATCGTGAAGACGTACGACGCCGCGCACAACGGCAAAGCTTCCGTCGAATCACCGCTCACGCCACGTGATGCCGCGAGCGCGGGCAGCGACAACGCGGAGCTGACGATCGTCGGCATTCCCGGCGGCGCAGCGCGACGCGTCAACGTCGGTGTCGTGAACATCGGCATCATCCCGGCGACGTTCCGCATCTCCGCGAATGGACGCAGTATCGAGAGCGGTGTGCCGGAGGATGAAGTGTGGCTCGTGAATGATCTCGAGCATCAGCTCGGCGTCACGCTCGATGAAACGACGACCGTACGCATCACCGCAGTCGCGGGAACCGGCGTCGCCTTCGCAACCGTGATCGACTCGACCGGCGACAGCGAATTCATCGCCGCGATTCCGTCGCAACAACCATGAGAATACTCGAGCTGCCGGAATCGTGGCGCGCGCGCGCCGTCGTGCTCGAAGGGCCGGCATCTCTCGCTCTGTTTTCCGACGAAGAGCTTGCGATCGCCAACGCGTTCCCGCTCGCGAAACGCCGCGGCGAATGGCTGCTGAGCCGTGCCGCCGCGAAGATGCTGCCGCGCGCAGCGTTCGTTTGTTTTTCGCACTCCGGCAACTACGCGGGCGCCGCGGTCGATGACGTACCGATCGGGATCGACGTGCAAGTCGTCCGCGACGTCAGCGAACGCGCCGCACATCTCTTTCTCACCGACGAAGAAGACGAGGCGATGCAGCGCTGCACAATCGCGCATCGCATGCTGCACTTCTGGTGCGCGAAAGAAGCCGCGTGGAAACCGCGCTCGCGCGAATTCACCACCCTGCGGCAACTGCCGCTTGCACTGCGCGAGGAACGTGCGAGCGGATTGGCGTTCGACACAGTGGAGACGATCGCGATCGGCGACGTGAATGTCGCTTTGTCTAGGAGTGCGGTGGGGGA
>DATKFO010000427.1:0-3599 GCA_035544355.1 Thermoanaerobaculia bacterium | reverse complement strand
GGGTGGAGAACGGCGTCGCCATTTTCGAGCTGAACGATCCGCCCGCGAATACCTACACGTACGAAATGAACCGCGAGCTCGACGAATGCACGCTGCGCGCGCGCATGGACGACGACGTCCACGTCATCGTGCTCCGCGGCGCGGGAGAAAAATTCTTCTCCGCCGGCGCGAATATCAAGATGCTTTCCGAGGTCACGCCGGGGTTCAAGTACTACTTCTGTCTGCATGCGAATGAGACGCTGCTGCGCCTCGAGCACACACCGAAGCTCGTGATCGCCGCGCTGAACGGACACACCGTCGGCGGCGGACTCGAGATCGCGATGGCGGCGGACATGCGCATCGCGCTGCAGGGCTCGGGCAAAGTCGGACTACCGGAAGTCTCCCTCGGCGTGCTGCCGGGAACGGGCGGAACGCAGCGACTCTCGCGTCTCGTCGGCAAAACGAAAGCGATCGAGTTGATGATCGAAGGCGGCCTCTTCGAGTTCGAAGAAGCGAAAGAGCTCGGCATCGTCAACTACGTGTGGCCCGCCGAAGAGAACGGCAAGAAGTGGTGGGATCGCGTGCTCGACTACGCGCGCGGATTCTGCCCGCCGAACAAAGCCTCGAAAGCCGTCGGCCGCATCAAGCGCGCCGTGCAGACCGGATGGGAGATCCCCCTCGAGTCCGCACTCGCCGTCGAGCGCGAGCTGCAGCAGCAGCTCTTCCAGAGCGAAGACGCCAAAGAAGGCCTCGGCGCCTACAACCAGAAACGCAAGCCCGCGTTCTCGGGGAAATGAAGATAGCCCCGGGCGTAAGCCCGGGGAATGCCGCGAGACTGCCGCCAAGATTGCAAAGCCCGCCGGCTTCATCGGCGGGCGACACACCCCGCGCAGCCTTGGGTGTATCGTAAAAACCATGCGCTATCGCAAACTGCACGGCACAGACCTTTCGCTTTCAGAGCTCGGCTTCGGCACATGGACGGTGACCACCGGATGGTGGGGCACCTACACGGATGCCGAGGCGCAGAAAATCATCCGTGCGGCTCTTGATCGCGGCATCAACTACATCGACACCGCCGACGCGTACGGCAACGGCCGCGGCGAAACGGTGCTCGCGCCGATCCTTGCGGAACGGAAAGACCTGATCGTCGGAACGAAATTCGGCTACGACTTCTACAACAACCCCGAGCGTCCGCGCGGACAGCGCGAGCTGCCGCAGGACATGTCGCCGAAGTTCATCCGCTTCGCGTGCGAGCAGTCGATGAAGCGCCTGGGCATCGACGTCATCCACATCTATCAACCGCACAATCCGCGCGTCGATGTGCTCATGCAGGATGAGCATTGGGAAACGCTCGAAGCGCTCAAGCAGGAAGGGAAGATCCTCTCGTACGGCCCATCCCTCGGACCTGCGATCGGTTGGCGCGATGAGGGAATCTACTCGACCGCCGTGCGACGCGCGGCGGTCACGCAGATGATCTACAACGTGCTCGAGCAGGATCCGGGTCGCGAGTTCATGCTCGCCGCGGAGACGGGGCCGTCATACGCAGGCGTCGCCGAAGCGATGGACGGCAAGACGAACAAGCGCACCTGCACGCCGTCGAGCGCATTCGATCCGTCGTTCCGCGCGTGGAAAGTCGATCCCGGTCCGCAGTTTCTCATCCGCGTCACGCATTCATCCGGCATGCTCGAAGGCAAGTACACGATCGACACGAAATTCGACGCCGACGATCACCGCTCGCATCGTCCGCGCGCGTGGCTCGTCGAAGGCCTGCAGAAAGTCGAGCGCCTGAAACCGCTGTGTGAAAAACGCGGCGTCACGATCGGACAGCTCGCGCTGCTCTGGCTCTACGCGCACCCGACGATCGTCTCCGCGCTGCCGAACATCTACGACGAAGCGCAGATCGATGAATTCGCCGCAGCCTCGCAGCACGCGCCGCTCAGCGACGCGGAGATGGAAGAGATCCACGCGATGTATGAGCGAAGCTTCGACGTCGTGCCGTATGTCGAGGAGCCCGCGGTGGCGATGTAGGACAGGCTTCAGCCTGTCCTACATGAGGTGCGGATGAATTAGGATGCACCGCGCCATGCAGAACCAACTTTTCATCAACGGCGAATTCGTCGACGCCCGCTCGGGCGAGACGTTCGCCACGATCAATCCCGCCACCGAAGACAAGATCACCGACGTCGCGTCGGCTGGTCCCGATGACGTCGATGCCGCCGTGCGCGCCGCACGTGCGCAGATGGAGCCGGGTTCCGAGTGGCAGAAGATGAAGCCGCGCGACCGCGCGAAAGTGCTCTGGAAAATCGCCGACATGCTCGTCGCGCGCGCCGACGAGATCGGCCGCATCGAGACGATCGACAACGGCAAGCCGATCTTCGAATCGCAATATGTCGACACGCCCGCGGCCGCGGAGTGCCTCTACTACTTCGCCGGCTGGTCGGGAAAGATCACCGGCGAGACGATTCCGATTGCGGACAACGCGTTCACGTACACGCTGCGTGAGCCGGTCGGCGTCGTCGGCGCGATCACGCCGTGGAACTTCCCCCTGATGCTCGCGGTGTGGAAGATCGCGCCGGCGCTCGCCTGTGGCAACACGGTCGTCATCAAGCCGGCGTCGAACACGTCGCTGTCGCTTTTGAAATTCGCCGAGTACGCGAAAGAGTGCGGCCTGCCCGCGGGCGTGCTGAACGTCGTGCCGGGACGCGGCAGCGTCGTCGGCAACGCGATCGTCGATCATCCCGGCGTCGATTCGATCGTCTTCACCGGCTCGACGGAAGTCGGCCGCGGAATCATGGCGCGCGCGGCGAAGACGCTCAAGAAAGTCGCGCTCGAGCTCGGAGGCAAATCGCCGAACATCGTCTTCGCCGATTCCGATCTCGACGCCGCAGCGCGCGGCGCGCTCAACGCGATCTTCTACGGCAAGGGCGAAGTGTGCGCAGCCGGCTCGCGATTGCTCGTCGAAGAATCCGCGCACGACGAGTTGATGGCGAAGGTGATCGAGCGCGCGAACAAGATGGTCGCCGCCGACCCCCTCCACCCGAAAACCCGCCTCGGCGCCATCGTCTCCAAAGAGCAAATGGAAACCGTCCTCGGGTACATCGACGCAGGCAAAGGCGAAGGCGCAAAACTCGTCGCCGGCGGCGAGCGCGCCGACATCGGAACGGGCAAGGGCTACTTCGTCAAGCCGACGATCTTCGACGACGTCGAGCCCGACATGAAAATCGCACGCGAAGAAATCTTCGGCCCCGTCCTCGCCACCATCCGCTTCAAAGACGCAGACGACGCGATTGCGAAAGGCAACGCCACCGTCTACGGACTCGCCGCCGCGGTGTGGACACGCGACGTCTCGAAAGCGCACCGCATCGCCCGCGCGATCAAGGCAGGGACGGTGTGGGTGAACACATACAACCTCTACGACCCCGCGCTCCCGTTCGGCGGCTTCAAAGAATCAGGATTCGGCCGCGATCAGGGAAAGGACGCGCTCGAGAAGTACACGCAGACGAAGAGCGTGTGGATCAACCTCTGATGCGAATCCTGGTCGTAGGAGCCACCGGCACCATTGGCAGCGCGATCGTGAACGCGCTTCGCGCGGAGCACGAGCTCGTGGAAGTGAGCCGCGG
>DATKFO010000426.1:0-2064 GCA_035544355.1 Thermoanaerobaculia bacterium | reverse complement strand
GCCTACCGTTTCACGCGATAGCCACTCTTCGCGAGCTCAGCCGCAATCGTCTCCACATGATCGCCCTGAATCTCGATCTCGCCGTCTTTCGCCGTTCCGCCCGAGCCGCAACGTTTCTTGAGCTGCGTGGCGAGCTTCGCGAGCGTCTCCGGTGCGTGCTCGAAGCCACTTGCGACGGTGACGGTCTTGCCCGCGCGGCGCTTGCGATCGACCGCGACGCGGATCGTCTGCTTCGATGAATCGACGTCCTTCGGCGAATCCAGTTTTCCGGATTCACGAAGGCGGCGCGCAGCCTCGGGATCAGATGTCCAAACGAGCTTAGCCATTGCGTTGCGAGTTGCTGGTGACTGGTGATTGAGGCGGCGTGTCGTGAATCGGAAAACTGCCTCAGCCACTAGTCACCAGCAACCAGTCACCGTATACTGCGCGCGCCCACCTGAGTGCAAACGCACTCGTTGCACCCTCCTCCGCCACCGCAATTCACGTATGGCGTTTCGCAATCTTCGTTCGTGGCAGGAGTCCATCGATCTGGCTGTCCTCATCTTCCTCGTCTCCGATCATTTCCCCGAGCGCGAGCAGCGCGGGCTCACCGCGCTGATGCGCAAGAGCGCGACGAAGCTCGCGATCGACATCGGGGAGCGGCGATTCCGCTATGCTCGCGGTCGGGCCGTCGAGCTCGATGAGCAACTCGAAGTCGCAATGCACCTCGGGTTTCTCTCGCGCGAAACCGCTGCAATGCTCGCGGTGCGCGCCGCGAAAATCGGCAAGCGGCTCGAGCGGCTCATGGAACATGCGCTACCGCGAGTGGACACGGCCTGGCCCATTGCCGCCTGAAGGCGTCACGCCCGAAGAAGGGGAGACGCGCGATTTCATCTGCGGCCACTTCCGCATCTTTCAGTATGCGAAAGGGCATCGCTACTCGACCGACGACGTGCTCACCGCGTGGTACGGCACGACGTGCGCTCCGAGCGTCTCGCGCGCCGCCGACCTCGGATCGGGCATCGGCTCCGTCGCGACGATCGTCGCCTGGCGTCTTCCCGGCGCGACGATCGAGACCGTCGAAGCGCAGGAGCTGTCCGTGCGCCTCGCGCGCAAGAGCGTTCGCTACAACGGACTCGAGTCGCGCGTGACGATCCATCACGGCGACTTGCGCGACTTCACGAGCGACGCGCCATTCGATCTCGTGACCGGCTCGCCGCCGTACTGGCCGCGCGGCACTGCGACGGAGGCGGAACATCCGCAAGCGATTCCCGCGCGGGTCGAAGTGCGCGGCAGCGTCGCGGACTACGCGCGCACCGCATCGCGCATCCTCGCGCCCGGAGGCATCTTCGCGTTCGTCTTCCCGCACGCACAGCTCGATCGCGCGATGGACGCGCTCCGCGACGCGGACCTGCGCCTCGTGCGCCGCCGCGACGTTTCGTTCAAAGAAGACGACCCGCCGCTGATCTCGCTCTTCGCCGCAACGCGACGCGACGACATCCCATCGACATACGAACCGTGGATCGAGCCGCCGCTCACGATCCGCCGCCGCGACGGCGGAGTCCCGGCCGAGTATTCGGCGATTCGGATGAGCTTCGGATTTCCTCCGGGCAACGTGCCGGCGTGACGAGTGGCAGGGAGCAGTAAGCAGTTGGCAGTGAGCAGTGGAGTGACCCGGATCGAATCTCTGCCCACTGCCCACTGCCTACTAACCTTGTCCCGCGCTAGACTGCTGGCGTGATGCGCGCCATCGTCATCTTCGCTCGCAGTCCTCAGCGCGAAGCTCTTGCGAAAGGACTGCGCGTCGAAACGGCAGCGCCGCTGTTCCGCTCGTTCACTGCGATGTGGCTGCGCGCCGCGCAACATGCGGGCGCGCAGCCGATCGTCGCGTGTGATGACGGCGCTCTTCGCGACATCGCGCCGGACGTCGATCGCATGCACATCGCGCAGCGCGGTGCGACGTTCGGCGAGCGCGCCGCGAACGCAGCGGCGGACGCGTTCGCGCGCGGCTTCACGCACGTGCTGCTCGCCGCGATCGACGCACCGCCAGCGGAGATAGGCGAAGCGTTCGATGCGCTCGAACGC
>DATKFO010000425.1:0-7195 GCA_035544355.1 Thermoanaerobaculia bacterium | reverse complement strand
CCTCCTTTCGCCGGCCCGTTAGTTCAAGCGGACCGCCACCTGGTAGAAATGGCTAAGTTGATGATTTAGCGATGCTTAGGCGGATTCGCGGAATGGGCGGATGTCAAGATTTTTTGCGCCGCGGGAGGGACGGTCAGAACGCTTTGCGTGCTATCCTCGCGGCCAGGCCACGATGAAGGAAAAGCGCGAGATCTATCGCTTTCTCCACGTCACACCGCGGCGCATCTTCGAACAGCTCGACCAGTACGTCATCGGCCAGCGGCATGCGAAGGAAGTTCTGGCCATCGCCGCGTACAACCATCTCAAGCGCATCGAGTACCTGAAATTCGGCGGCGATGTGTCGATCCGGAAGTCGAACATTCTGATGATCGGCCCGTCCGGCAGCGGCAAGACCTATCTCGCGCGCACGCTGGCCAAGATCCTCGACGTGCCGTTCGCGTACAACGACGCGACTGCGTTCACTGAGGCCGGCTACTACGGCGAAGACGTCGAGGTTGCGATCGGGCGCTTGCTCTACGCGACGAATCAGAACGTGAACGCCGCGGAGAACGGCATCGTCTTCATCGACGAGATCGACAAGATCGCGCGGCGTTCCGGCGGCGCGCGTACCGGCGCGGGCTCACGCGACATCGGCGGCGAAGGCGTGCAGCAGGCGCTCTTGAAAATCCTCGAAGGCGACAAGATCTTCGTGCCGCTCAACGTCACCGCGCACTGGAACAAGTACGACTACGTCGAGATCGACATCGCGAACATTCTCTTCATCTGCGCGGGCTCGTTCTCCGACATGGAAGACCCGACCGAGAATCGCCACGTCGGATTTTTCGAGAGCGGCGCACCATCCGCGCGCGAGATCACAACCGAGGACCTCGCGAAGTACGGATTCCTCCCCGAGCTCCTCGGACGCCTTCCCGTGCGCGTCGAATTGAACGCGCTCAGCGCCGACGATCTCGTCACGATCCTCACGCAACCGCGCGAAGCGATGATCCCCGAGTACCAGCGCCTCTGCGCACTCGATCAGATCCAACTCGATTTCACGGAAGGCGCGCTGTTCGAGATCGCGCACGCCGCGCTGCGGCAGAAACTCGGCGCGCGTGCACTGCGCGCAATCCTCGAGCGCGTGCTGCATCCGATTCTGTTCGTGGGTCCGGAGCGCGCGGGTGAACGGATCACGGTGGATGTGCCGGATGTGGTTCGGGTTTCAGGAAATTTATCCTGAGGCGCGGTGCCGTCGCAGATCCCTCCTCGCATTCGCTCGTCGGGATAAACTGGATCACTGCAACCAATGCGCACCATCGGAATCGCAGCGAAGATCACATCCTCCGACGCGCTGAGCTTCGCCGAAAAGGTCACCACGGATCTTCGCGCGCGCGGACTCACCGTTCTCTTCGATGCCGCGACCGCCGAGGCGATCGCCGATACCCGAACGCCAACGAGCAAGGCGCTCCTCGGCAGCGAATGCGATCTGCTGATCACGTTTGGCGGCGACGGCACGCTGCTCTCCGTCGCGCGGCACGCGCCGAATCACGTGCCGATTCTCGGCGTGAACATGGGCACGCTCGGATTTCTCACCGAGATTCGCGTCGAAGAGTTCCCAAGTGTTCTCGATCGCGTGCTCGCCGGCGATTTTCATGTCGAGCCGCGCGTCACGTTCAACGCAACGATCCTCGGGCCCGATCGCGATGAGACGTTGCAGTACCGCGTCATGAACGACGTCGCGATCAACAAGAGCGCGATCGCGCGTATCATCGAGATGAAGGTGAGCGTCGCGGGTTTGTTCGTTTCGTCGTTCCGCGGCGATGGATTGATTGTCGCGACGCCGACAGGATCGACCGCGTACAACCTCTCCGCGGGCGGACCGATCATCTATCCGACGATGGGCGCGGTCGTGATCACACCGATCTGCCCGCACATGCTCACGAATCGTCCGCTCGTGCTCCCCGACGAGCTCGACATCGAGATCAGTTTGCTCACGACCGATGCGAAAGACGTCTACATGACGCTCGACGGCCAGGAAGGCTTCGCGATCACCGACCGCGATCGCATCTGCGTGAAGAAGTCCGATCAACACGTGCTGCTCGTGCAGTCGCCGGAGAAGAATTACTTCGACGTGTTGCGGACGAAGTTGAAGTGGGGAGAGGGATGAGCGAACGCGGAACGATGAACACGGAACGAAAGCCGATGAAACCGTTCCGTGTTCCGTGTTCAGTGTTCCGCGTTAATTGCGCAAGGAACGCTCATAAGTCGAGCGAACGGCCGCGACGTACGCCTTCGTCTCCGAGTACGGCGGCACTCCGTTGTACTTCTCCACCGCGCCCGGACCCGCGTTGTACGCGGCGAGCGTGAGATCGAGATCGCCGTGGAAGGTGTCGAGCAGCGTGCGGAGATAGCGCGCGCCTCCGAAGATGTTCTGGCGTGCGTCGAAGATGTCGGCGACGCCGAGGAAGCGGGCGGTTGCTGGCATGAGCTGCATGACTCCGCAGGCGCCGACGGGCGAGACGATGTTCGGATTGAATGCGGACTCGCGTCGCGCCACCGCAGCAACGAGTCGCGGATCCACACCATGCGTCTGCGAAGCCTCGGCAATCAGCGCCGCAAGATGCGCAGGCACCGGCGCGTTCAGGCGCGCGCGTGAGTCGAACACGGCGGGGCCGTACGGTTGATACGACATCCCGCGAATCGAACGGAGCGAGACGAGCGATTGTTTGATGTCGCCGAAGAAGCGCCACGCCGTGATCGAGCGGCTGTCGTTCGTGATGACGATGCGTCCCGATTGCTTGAGGCGGGCGGAGGGAATCGAGGATGCGGTGAACTTCCGCTCGTCCGCGCGCGCAACGCACGCGACGGCCAGCGTGACCGCGATCACAATTCTGATTTTCATCGGGCATTCGGCAAACGCCCGCGCCGCGAATCACATTCCGGATCGAGTTGCAAAGTTGCGGAGTTGCGGGGTTGCAGAGCAAGCGTGCTCCTGTGCAACTATGCGCCTATGCAACTCCGCAACTCGATCGTCGCGCTATGCTTCACCGCTCTGGTCGCTTGCCAGCCACACGTGGCAGCGCCAGTTCTTCCCGTGACTGACAACGGCACGATCTTCATCGGCGGAACCGTCTTCGCCGGGCCGCAGCAGACGCCCACGAAGAACGTCGCGATCTACGCGACGGACGGCGTCATTCGCGAGATCGGCGCGCCTGACGACATTCGTCGCGCACACGCCGGCGCGCGTGTGATCGATGCATCGAGCGCGACCATTCTTCCCGGACTCATCGATGCGCACGGTCATTTGTACGGACTCGGCCTTTCGCTCGACATCGTGCGTCTCGTCGACACGACGTCGTACGAGCAGGTGATCGCGCTCGTGAAGGAACGCGCAGCGCGCGCATCCGCAAACGAATGGATTCTCGGACGCGGTTGGGATCAGAACGACTGGGACGTGAAGCAGTTCCCGACTGCCGCGCCGCTCGACGCTGCGGTTTCCGATCATCCCGTTTGGTTGAAACGCATCGATGGTCACGCAGGACTCGCGAACAGCGCGGCGATGCGCGCCGCGGGCGTGACTGCGGCGACGAAAGATCCGGACGGCGGACGCGTCGAGCGCGACGCGAACGGAAATCCGACCGGTGTGTTCGTCGACGCGGCGATGGATCTCGTCGAGAGCGCGGTTCCGCCGCCGACGTTCGCGCAACGCAAAGCGCGCGTACTTGCAGCCGCGCAGAAGATCGCGTCGGAAGGGCTCGTCGAAACACACGATCCCGGCGCGGACGACGCAACGATTCGCGCCGTGCGCGAGCTCATCGACGAAAAGAAGTTTCCGATCCGCGTGTACTCGATGCTGAGCGACAGCGGCGAAGCATTCGATAGCGGCAACGCCCAATTGCGCGACTGGTTCGCGCGCGGACCGCTCCTCGATTACGGCGGCCGCCTCACCGTGCGCGCGGTGAAGGTTTACGCGGACGGCGCGCTCGGCAGCCGCGGCGCCGCGCTGCTCGCGCCGTACAGCGACGATCCGAAGAACGTCGGGCTCATGCTGGCGAAGCCGGAGCACATCGCCGACGTCGCGAAACGCGCGCTCGCCGCAGGATTCCAGGTAAACACGCACGCGATCGGCGATCGCGGCGTGCGCAACGTGATCGACGCGTACCAGGAAGCGGGCGTGAAGCCGGAGCATCGCTTCCGCATCGAGCATCTGCAGGTGATCTCGCCGCCCGACGTGCCGCGGCTCGTGTATCGCGGCATCATCGCGTCGATGCAGCCAACACACGCCACGAGCGACATGTACTGGGCCGAAAAGCGCCTCGGCGATCCGCGAGTGCGCGACTCGTACGCGTGGCGCACGGTGTTGAACGCCGGCGGCCGCCTCGCGCTCGGATCTGATTTCCCAGTCGAAGAGGTGAATCCGTTTTACGGAATCTCGTCCGCGGTCACGCGCCAGGATCACAAGAACTGGCCGGACGGCGGATGGTTTCCCGATCAGCGGCTCACGTTCGCCGAAGCGCTGCGCGGCTTCACGCTCGACGCCGCGTACGCAGGATTCGAAGAGAAATCGCGCGGCACGATCGAAGCCGGCAAACTCGCCGACTTCACCATCGTCGAAGGCGATTTCGCCACGACGCCGCCGCAGGATTTGTGGAAGGCGAAGGTGCGATCGACGGTGGTGGGTGGAGAGGTCGTATGGTCGTCGACACAAAAGTAGAGAAGATCCACGAGAGCTTCGCCAAACAAGGCCTGATGAAAACGCTCGGCGCGCGGCTCGTTCGCGTGGAGCCGGGCCGTGTCGACATCGAACTGCCGTTTTCCGACGCCGTGACGCAACAGCACGGCTACTTCCACGCGGCTGCGGTGACCGCGATCGCGGATACAGCCGGCGGATACGCTGCGCTGACGTTGATGCGCGAGGATGAGGAGGTTCTCGCGGTGGAGTTCAAGATGAACCTGCTGCGTCCTGCGACGGGACCGCTGTTGCTCGCGGAGGCGAATGTCGTGCGCGCCGGACGCACGCTCGTCGTCTGTCAGGCAACCGTGCGCTCAGGGACGGAGGTCGTCGCGATCATGACGCAGACGAATTTTCGAGTGTCGCGTTAGAGGAGTGTCTTGAGCGGCACGTCCGGCCGGGCGCCGAATTGGGAAATGATCTCGGCCGCCGCGATGCCGCCGAGGCGGGCGCACTCGGGCAGCGGCCTGCCCTGTGTGAAGCCGTAGAGGAAACCGGAAGCGTAAAGATCTCCCGCACCCGTCGTATCCACCACCCTGGCGGGCGCGGCCGGCACGGTATGTACTGTGTCTTCGGTGACCACCATCGATCCCTTCGCGCTGCGGGTGAGCACGGCGATCGGACACTTGCCCTTCACGGCATGGAGTGCGCTGTCGAAATCCTTCGTCTGATACAAGGACTCGATCTCTGCTTCGTTCGCGAACAGGATGTCGATCGAACCTTCGATGAGCTCGCGGAACTCGTCGCGATAACGGTCGACGCAGAACGAGTCCGACAAGGTGAGCGACACTTTGCGGCCGCGTGCTTTGGCGATCTGGATCGCGCTGCGGATAGCGTCTTTGGCCGCGGGCGGATCCCAGAGGTAGCCTTCGAAATACGTAACCCGGGCGCGTCCCACCTGCTCGGGATCGATGTCCTGCGGCCCGAGCGCCACGCAGGCGCCGAGGTAAGTGCTCATGGTGCGCTGTGCGTCGGGCGTCACCACGATCAGGGAGCGGGCAGTGGGGGCGCCGCCCTCGAGCGGCGGCGTCTCGTATTCGACGCCGATGGCACGGATGTCGTGCGCGAATAGCTGGCCCAGCTGGTCGTCGGCCACCTTGCCGACATAGCCGGCGCGGCCGCCCAGCGAGGCGACGCCGGCCGCGGTATTGCCTGCCGAGCCGCCGGAGCATTCGATGCCTGGTCCCATGTGGCTGTAGAGCCGTTCGGCGGCCGCGGCGTCGATCAGCATCATCGCGCCTTTGGTCAGAGCGTGTGTCTTCAGGAACGCGTCGTCCGCATGCGTGAGCACGTCAACGATCGCATTCCCGATGCACAGCACGTCCAGGTCACCGCTCAATGGATGTACCTCCCGATGATCGGGGCGAGATCTTTCTTCACCTGATCCGGAATCGCTTTCCGATCGGTGATGATCGCGAACTGCAGCGCGGTCGCGCATCCGCAATCGTGTTTGCGATTCGCGGCGCCGGCGATGGAGCCGCGCAGGATCTTCTGCGCCATTTCGGCGTTCGCGCGCAGATAGCCGAGGACTTGCTCGACCGTCACGGCTTCGTGCGATTCGTGCCAGCAGTCGTAATCGGTGACGAGCGCCATCGTCGCGTAGCAAATCTCCGCTTCTCGCGCGAGCTTCGCTTCCTGCAGGTTCGTCATGCCGATGACGTCGACGTTCCACGAGCGATACAGCAGCGACTCCGCGCGCGTCGAGAATTGCGGACCCTCCATGCAGACGTACACGCCGCCGTCATGCACGCGCGCGCCTTCCTTGCGCGCGACGCCGCTCATCAGAGACGAAACGCTCGTGCAGATCGGATCGGCGAACGACACGTGGCCGACGATGCCGTTGCCGAAAAACGTGTCGGGACGATGGCGCGTGCGGTCGATGAACTGATGCGGGAAGACGATGTCGGTCGGTGCGTACTGCTCTTTCATCGAGCCGACCGCGCTCGCGGAGAGGATCGTGTGCACGCCGAGGGTCTTGAAGCCGAAGATGTTCGCGCGGTAATTCAACTCGCTCGGCGTCAGGCGATGTCCGCGGCCGTGACGCGAGAGAAACGCGACGCGTACTCCATCGACTTCGCCGATCACGTACGGATCGGACGGATCGCCAAACGGTGTCGCGATCGCACGCTCTTCGAGAACGTGCAACCCTTCCATCGCGTAAAGGCCGGAGCCGCCGATGACTCCGATATCGACCGTCGTCATATCCAGAATTTCCTCACCGACTCATCGATCGCCGCGCCGACGCGCACCGCGAGCTCGACGGCTTCGAGTCCGTCCTGCGCGGTGACGACCGGCTGCGAGCGATCGCGCACGCATCCGAGAAATGCCTCGAGCTCCGCGCGCAGCGGTTCTTTTTTCGTGATCTTCAGTTCGAACGGGCGCATCACGCGCAGCCCCTCCTCTTCGGCGAGGCGGAAGCCTTTCGCTTCCTGCTCCTTCGTGTCGACGGAGATGTAGACGTCACTCGCGAAGAAGCGCTGTTTGCGA
>DATKFO010000424.1:0-4422 GCA_035544355.1 Thermoanaerobaculia bacterium | reverse complement strand
CGTGCATTCGACCGGAACCGGACTCGGCCTGGCGCTCGCAAAACGATTCGTCGAAGCACACGGCGGCGACATCGCGGTGGAGAGCACGCTCGGGAGCGGATCGACGTTCACGGTGCGGTTGCCGAAGCTGCGTGGGCAGTGAGCAGTCGGCAGTAGGCAGATGTCGAAGGTTCCTCTGCCCACTGCCAACCGCCAACTGCAAACCAATATGTGATCCAGCTCACGCGACCCATCACGAATGGCGTCGATCTTGAAGGCGCGTGCAACAAGAAAGTTTCGCGCTTACTCCTCAATGCAACCACCGCTTCGGCGCCGCATCGATCACGAGCCCGGTGATCCGCAGCAGCTTCGGGCGCTCATCGTCGATGACGATGAGAACTACTTGGTCTACGCGCAAGTGCTCGTCGCCCGTTTTGGGTTCAAGATCACGACGTGCGGCGACGGTGAGGCTGCGCTGCTCGCGATTCGCGAGCGACGCTACGATCTTCTCGTCGTCGACTGCGACATGCCGCGCCTCGGCGGTCTCGATCTGATTCGCTACATCCGCGCGGACGAGCACCACTCCGACGTCTATGCCGTGATGCTCACCGCGCTCGACAACGTCGAGACGAAAGTCGCGGCGCTGCGCAGCGGCTACGACGACTTCCTCACGAAATCCGCGGGCGAGCTCGAGATCGCGGCGAAGCTCAGCGTCGCGCGGCGCCTCGTCGCGCGGCAACACCGGCTCGACGCCACGATGCGCGAGCTCTACGGACTCGCGACGCGCGACGAGCTCACGGGCCTGTTCAATCGCCGCTACTTCATCGAAGAGACGGAGCGCCTGCTCACCAATGGCGCGAACGTGAACCTCATCCTCTTCGATCTCGACGATTTCAAATTGATCAACGACACGCTCGGCCATCTCAGCGGCGACCGCATGCTACGCGACCTCGGCGCGCTCTTCATCCGCCGCACGAGGCAGGAGGATTTCGTCGCACGCTACGGCGGCGACGAATTCGTCATGCTCGTCGAAGGACTCAAGCCCGCCGAAGTCGAGGCAGTCGCGCAGCGCATCGGAGCGGAGATCGGCCGCGCACAGTGGACATTCGGAACGGAGTCGTACTCGATCAGCGTCACCACCGGCATCGCCTGCGCCGCGCTGCTCGACACACCGACGCTGCCGAAGCTGATCAGCGCCGGCGATCAGGACCTCTACAAAAACAAGTGGCTCCGCAAGAACCCGGACAGCGATCCGGCGCTCTACGAGTACGACAACACCCTGCGCATCCGCGACGCGCGAGTCATCGAACTGACGGAGGTCAAGGACGCCGCATTGCACGTGCGCGATCCGTTGCCGGACACTCCGCGACGGTAGTGTTATCGTAATTACATGGCAACAGTTCGTAGGGTTCTCCGGCCTGCAGTGAAAAGCAAGCACTTCACGCTTGCCGAAGCGCGACGCATCTTTCGCGAGATCAAACTGGAGCAGGAGAAGGCGAAGGAAGCGAAGCGGATCGCGAAACGATCTGCGTCCAACGCTGGATGAGCAGCGATCGCGACGTCTTCCTCAACTGCCCGTTCGATCGGCAGTATCGTCCACTCATGCGCGCATTGCTTTACGCAGTGCACGATTGCGGGTTCCGCGCACGTTCAGCCCTTGAGATCGAAGACTCTGGAGAAGTTCGCGTCCAGAAAATCCTTCGAATCATCGCCGAATCTCCGTTCGGCATCCATGACATCTCACGGGTGGAGACGCCGCGTTTCAACATGCCACTCGAGTTGGGCTTGTTCCTGGGTGCGAGGGCATTCGGCAGTTCAGAGCAGCAGGCAAAACGCTGCATCATTCTCGACGAGGAACCGTATCGGTATCAGAGGTACTGCTCCGACATCGCCGGCCAGGACGTGCAGGCGCACGGAGCCAAGCCGCACATCGCGATCGAGATCGTTCGTAACTGGCTATCCACCATCGCAGTTGCGCAGGGCAGAGTGATCCCTAGCGGCTCCGTGATTGCGAGACGGTACAAGTCATACCGAGCAGCGCTTCCCACGTGGTGCGAAAAATCGCAGTTGAATCCACGCAAACTCACATTCGGCGATGATGTGGGGTTGGTCGTGGCGTGGCTCGACGAGAATCCGTGGACTGCGTCCGTAACCAAATAGCCTCCCCCACATTGCACGCGCGCGACCCATTGCCAGATACTCCGCGGCAATGATCTCGCTCGGCTCGATCCGCGGCACCACTCTCGAAATCGATTTCACGTTTTTCATCCTCGTCGGGGTGTTTGCCTACCTGAACTACAACCGGAACACCGGCATTGAGTACGCGCTGCTCTGGGTTCTCATCATCTTCATCAGCGTGCTGTTTCACGAGCTCGCGCACGCGGCGACCATCGGCCTCTTCGGCTACGGTTCGTCCCGCGTCATTCTCGGCGGCATGGGCGGCGTGACGATCAACGCGCGCGTCGCCGAGCCGTGGCACGACATGCTGATCAGCGTCATCGGTCCGGTGTCGAGCTTCGCGCTCGCCTACGCCATGAAGATTTTCCTCATGACCGGGATCCCTCAGCGCGACCCGATGCTCTACCCGCTCGTGTATTTCCTCGCGCTGATGAACACGTGGCTCGGATGGTTCAACCTCGTTCCCGTTCCGCCACTCGACGGCGGGCATTTCGTGCGACATCTGCTCCGCACGTTCCAGGACGAGCAAAACGCACTCAACACCTCGATGTGGATCGCGATCATCGGCGGCGGCGCCGCCGCAGTCTACTTCGCGGCAAACGGATTCACGTTCGCTGCCGTGTTCGTCGGCTGGTGCCTCTTCATGTCGATCCAGCAATGGCGCACGGGAAACTAACGAACTCTCCATTTTGTGCCGTCGCAAATTCGCCTAAAATCCCAAACTCCAACCGATGACGATCCGACCCGATGTTCCCGCGGCGTTTGTGCCACGCGCCTCCCGAACCCAGCGAGCGAAGCGCTCGCTCGCGCGACTGATGGCGCGGCGGCCCGTCGATCGCCAGCCGTTGCGCACGACGATCGCGATTCTCAAGGCGCAGCAGGAAGCAACGTTCGACGGCATCCTCGTCGTCGATCAATCGGGCAACGTCCTCTCGTACAACCGCCGCTTCCTCGAGATCTGGGGCATTCCGCCGGACATCGCCGCACGCGCCGACGACAACGAGCTGCTCGGCTACGCCGCCGGCGCCGTCGCCGACTGGGACGATTTCATCGAGCTCGTGAACTATCTCTACGAGCATCCCGACGAAGTGCGCCACGGCGATCCCGTTCCGCTCAAAGACGGACGTACTCTGCATCGTTCGTCGACGCCGATCATCGTCGGGGGCAACACGGTCGGGCGCGCCTGGTACTTCCGCGACATGACCGAGGCTTACAAGGCGGAGAAACTGCAGGCGGCGTTGTTTCGCATCGCGCAGCTGAGCCGCGAATCGGAAAGCCTCGACGCCTTCTACGCCGCGGTGCACGCGATCGTCGGCGATCTGATGAACGCGACGAATTTCTACATCGCGCAATACGACATCGAGCGCAACATCCTCACGTTCCCCTACTTCGTCGACGAGTACGACAAGTTCGTCGACGGCCTCAATCCCGGCCGCGGCCTCTCCGCCTACGTGTTGCGCACCGGCAAGCCGCTGCTCGCGACACCGGAAGTCTTCGACGGACTCGTTGCCGCAGGCGAAGTCGAATCCGTCGGCGCGCCGTCGCTCGACTGGCTCGGCGCACCGCTGAAAACCGGTGACCTCACGTGGGGCGTGATCGGCACGCAGTCGTACACCGAGACGACGCGCTACTCCGAGAAAGACAAAGAAATCCTCGTCTTCGTCGCGCAACACGTCGCCACTGCAATCGAGCAGAAGCGCAAGGAAGACGCGATCCGTGCCAGCGAGCGCCGCTACCGCCAGATGTTCGAGACCAACCGCGCGGTGCAGATCCTCCTCGATCCCGGCACCGGCGTGATCGTCGACGCGAACCTGGCCGCATGCGATTTCTACGGCTACTCGCGCGAAGAGCTCCGCTCGATGCACATCTGGGACATCAACATCCTCGGCGAGGAGCAAATCCGCGAAGAAATGACGAAGGCGCGCGAGGAACAGCGCTCGTATTTCGTCTTCCGCCACATGCTCGCGAGCGGCGAGATCCGCGACGTCGAAGTGCACTCCGGTCCGATCGACACTGGCGGGCGGCGCCTTCTCTACTCGATCATCCACGACATCACCGAGCGCAAGCGCGCCGAAGAGGCGCTCGTGCGATCGGAAGAGAAATACCGGAACATCTTCAACTTCGCGTCGGTCGGCATTTACCAGTCGACGTTCGAAGGCAAGCTGCTCACCGCGAACGTGACACTCGCGCGCATGCTCGGCTACGAGTCCGTGAGCGAGCTTCTCGAGATCAACCTCGGCAACGACGTGTACTACTTCCCCGGCC
>DATKFO010000423.1:0-5204 GCA_035544355.1 Thermoanaerobaculia bacterium | reverse complement strand
GGACGCGTGTGGCTGCACGATCTGCAGGGAAAGCAGCTGCAGCCGCTCACGGACACGAGTGAAGCGGGCTACTACGCGCGCTTCGACGAGCGCACGTGGGTGCTGTTCATGAACGACAAGCAGCGGCGCATCGTCATCTATGACGCGAAGACGAAGGCGCTCGATACGATGGCGGTGAATGCATCGACGGCGCCGTATCGCATTCCGGGCGCGACGCGCGCGGTGACGTTCGTCGGCGAAGGGAAGACGCTGCAGCGGCTCGACGTAAAAAAGCCGCGCGTCACGACGCTGACGACGATTCCGTTCAAGACCGGTGGGCACCACGTGTGGACGTCGCGCGGAACGATCCTGATGGCGTCGGGCAACACGATCTACGAGTGGAGCCCCGCGCAGCCAAACGATTGGAAGCCGGTGTGGAAGTCGGAGCATCCCGATCTGCAGGGCATCACGCGCATCGCGCTCAGTCCGAATGCGGACCGCATCGCGCTCGTGTCGACACCGCGCGACGCGACGATCATCCGCGACTCGCGCGCGGCCTCGAATCGCTTTCTGGCCGAACATCGTCCCGACGCAACCGCGAGTCTGTATCAGAAGGAAGCGACGGTGATCACGTCGAAGAACGTCCGTCTCGACGGACGCGCCGCGATCGAGAAGCTGCTCACCGAACAATTCGCGGAGCGCCCCGATCTCGTCTACGTGCGCACGCCAAGCTCGATCGACGTGAGCAAGACCGGCGACGTCGCCGCGGAACGCGGCACATGGACGGCGCATGCATCGACGATGGACGTGCGCGGCGAATACCTCGCGGTGTGGCAACGCGAGATCACGGACAGCGGCACGCCGTCCTGGACGATCCGATCGGAGTTGTTCGTGGCGCTCGAGTAGCGGTTTGCCGGTTGCGCGAAGACTCAGGCCCAATGAAGTCTCAACCGCGCGTGACGAATCCACTCGTCGAATTCCGGCTTCATTCTGATGAAATCGCGAAAGAGCGGATGATACTCGCCCGCGATCTCAGATTGGATTTTGCTCGAGACGCGGTTGCCGATATTCGCATTCCAAAGGAAACGCCCGTCCCAAGCGCCACGAATGTCATTCGCTTCGCGCATGCCAACCAGCGATGCGACGTATTCAAACTCGATAAATGCGTTCTCGTACGAGCTATCGGTGAGCCGAAGATCCTCCAAATAGAGTCGCAAATGATCAAAAATATGATTGCTCAAGGGAGTTTTCTCGGGTCCGTCACGAAGCGCTCGGGCGGTTTCGCGCCCTCCTTCAAAGATCGTATTGATCTCCACGTCTAGCACGATGGGATAGAGTGAGCGGTCCTTTTCGTAGTTGGGTTTTTCGACGATTGCCGCCACGTTGCCAAACTTTCGATTCGCGATGGCAGCAACTCCACCCGCATACATAAGGAAGAGTGTGGGGTAGCGAAGCAAGCGTGTGTGGAATGTGCGTTCGGCAAGAACTTCTAGCGCTTTGGTCCAGATCCGCTCCGCCCATTCAGCTCCCCAATAGCCGCCGATGACAAACATCGAAGCAAGGATCGAAACCTGCGATTCGAACCACTCGAACTGTTCACGGATTGTCCAAGGTTCAATTGGCTCGTTTTGGCGGTGACGTGGCTCAGAAAGCGATGTCGCCACTCGCTCAGTTTCACTCATCACAAGGTCAAAGAGGCTAATCTCATGTTCGCTTTTAGGAAGGAGTCGTTTGACAGCGGCGGCTGCCAGTCGACCTGAAAGCGGATGAGGCGCATTCAATGCGTCAAGTGATTCGATTTTTGACTGCAGATCACCGAGGAAACCATCGGCGTCGGCGATCGGAATTGTCACAAAGCCGCGCAATGAGGCGATGTCACTTGCGGCTTGCGACATTGCGCCACGTGCACACCAGTACGCTCCGAATCTTCGATTTGCAATGCCTTCAATCGCGCGACGAAGTGCGAGGTCCCACTCCGCTGACCAACCCAAGATGATGAGACCGTGATCCTCGAATAATCGATGAAGGAAATCTTCCATCGCTTGGTCATACTTCACCAGCTCGGTGAGGGTGTTCCGAAAGCGCAAATCAAGAAAGTCGCCGTTCACCTTCACCAAGGTGAAGCGTGCTTGTGCGACAGGCAGTGCTCCGCTGATCGCATCTGACGAAGCGATGACCTGCGGGGTGATGCCAACGGCTTCAAGCGACGACTCGATGAGACGATCAAAGTTCGTCGTAACGGCTGCGCGCACATAGCCTTTCGAGGCGAGATTGGCGAGTGCTCGGTGAGCCTTCGTCGGTTGCTTCCGCCCCGCATCTCGGTCCTCGTCGGAAGCTTCGAAGTAGGATCGTAGAATCGCATTGCGATCGGCTGGGGCCGGTGCGAGCGCCTGCAACAGATCAGAATAGGTCGGGTCTTCGCCAAACTTGTCGCGAAACCACCGCACGGGATCCGTTGCTGCGTCCTCGCCCGACGCGGCCGCGATTCGACGGATGAGATCGATGACGACTTCCCAACCTGTCGGAATTTCAGCGGGACGGGATACTCCCGATCCGAGAATCGGGATGTAGACACCAGGCGCGGACTGAATGGAGAGTGCGAGCGAAATCAGAGGATCGAGTTTTGATTGCATGTGGTGAGAATCCTTGCGGCGCACATGCTAATCTCCGCGCGCGGAATCAGAACGCGCGTCGCACTTGTTCGGTGCGACGTTGTTGCCCACCTTACGGGCCCGTAGCTCAGTGGTAGAGCAGCTGGCTTTTAACCAGTTGGTCGTAGGTTCGATCCCTACCGGGCTCACCAGATCTCCCGATGTTTCTCTCAGCCGGCAAGGCGCTCACCGATCCGCTGCTGATCGTGCTCGTGGTTGCGATCGCCTGCATCGCGATCGCGCGACGCCGCGCGCGCAACGATCGCGCACTGAAGATCGCGCTGATCGCGTTGATCGTGCTCTGGCTTCTCTCGCTACATCTCGTCACGTTCGCGCTCGCGCGATCGCTGACGATCAGCGTCGTCGAAAACGGCGAGCCCGACGTGATCGTGGTCGCCGGCGGCGGCTCGATCAGCGAGCTCGAAGTGCTGACGTCGAGCTCCGCGAGCCGCGTCGCGACCGCGGTCGCGTGGTGGCGCCAGCATCCGCGCGCACACGTCGTGATGGCCGGCGTGGACACGACCGCGAACGGCGCGTCGGCACACACGGCCGAGTTGATGCGTGAGTACGCGGAGCTGCACGGCGTGCCGGCGTCAATGATCACGCTCGAAACGAAATCGCGGAACACGCGCGAGCATGCGATTCAACTGCTGTCGCTTCCTGGCGTCTCGCGCGCCACTCGCGTCGGCATCGTGACGTCGTCGTGGCACATGCGCCGCGCGCGCCGCGAGTTCGAGAAGCACTTTGATCACGTGATCGCCCACGCCGACGATCCGCCCTCCCTCGGCACGCTCGTCGTGAACGACTTCATCCCGAGCTCGGTCGCGCTGCGCGACTCCACGCGCATGCTGCAGGAGTGGATCGGAATCGCGTGGTACGCTCTCCATCGATGAAGCGATCGTTGCTCGCAATCGGATTTCTGTTCCTCGCTTCGTGCGGCGGCAAGGACGCGCCAATCGCGCAAATCGGCCGCTCGCCGGTGAGCGTGCGCGGCTGGATCGCAGACGTGAAAGGCTCGACGAAGAGCGACGTGCCGGAGATCGCGATCGCTTTGCGAACGCAGATGTTCGGAGCAACGTCCGTGTGGATCGAAGATTCGCCCTACGCCTCGGGCGGCGTCGCCGAGAACGGCTCATTCATCATCCTCGACGTGCCGCCGGGCAAGATCACAGTTGGATTCAACGCGCCGGGCGCCGAAGACGCGAAGGTCGTGATGGACAACATCCCCGGCAGCGTCGACGTGTTCATCCCCGGCCTGATCCTCGAACACGGCGGCGCGACGGTGATCGATCCGAAAGCGATCAAAGTGCGCGTTGCGTCGACGGAATCCGTCGAGAAGCCGACGGGGCAATACGTCACGATCGCGGGCCATCGCGTGCCGGTGATGGCAACGCCCCTCGGGCAGATGGTGGATCGCCGCGATTATCCGAATCCGGGTGGATTGCGGCCGCTTGCGCGCGTTCGTTAGGCCACCAACTCGCAGAACTTTTTCAAATCGATGTTGCCGCCCGAAACGACGGCGACGATCGGCCCTTCGCCTGCTTTTCCCGACAACGCAGCCGCGACCGGCAATGAGCCGGCGCCTTCCGCGATCACGCGCGCTTTCTCTGCGACGATGCGCATCGCGCGCTTCACTTCGTCGAGCGTGACGACGATCGAGCCGTCGACCACGTCGCGCAAGCGCTCCCACATGCGCGGGAAGATGCTCTTGCCGCCGGCGCCGTCGACGAACGTCGCCTTCCAGCCGGTGAACTCAACCGGAGCGTTTGCCGCAAACGACGCAGCGCCGGGCGCAGCAGTCTCGGGCTCCGCGCCGAACACTTTCACGTGCGGCGCGAGTGCTTTGATCGCGCTGCCGATGCCGGTCACGAGTCCGCCGCCGCCGATCGCGGCGATCACGGTCTTCACGTTCGGCAGATCTTCGAGGATCTCGAGCGAGCACGTCGCGTTGCCGGCGATGAAGTTGTGATCGTCGAACGGATGCACGAACGTTCCTTCGATGCCGGGGAAGGCGCGCTCTTCCATCGCGGGCCAGCACCGATCGAACGGCGCTTTGACGAGCTTCGCGCCGAGGGCTCGCATGCGTTCGATCTTGGTTTCGGGGGCTGTGTCGATCGTGAGCACCGTGCACGGAATGCCCGCTTCGCGCGCGGCGTACGCAACGCCCTGTCCCGCGTTGCCTGCGCTGATCGTCCAAACACCTTTGCTGCGTTCTTCGGGCGACAACATCGCGACTGCGTTCGCTGCGCCGCGAAGTTTGAACGCGTTGATCGGCTGCAGATTTTCGAGCTTGAGCCAGATCTCCGGCGCGCCTTCGACGCCGTGCAGCAAACGGATCAGCGGCGTGCGCGTGACGACGCCGCGGATGCGCTCGCGCGCGGCGCGAATGTCGTCGATCGTGACGGGGCGAACGGGCGGAGGGGCGGTCGCGCTCATGACGGCGATTCTAGCTTGCGATCGCGTCGATGCGCCGCGTGTTGCGGTCCTGCAGAGTTGCGGGGTGAAACGGAGCTCGCACCTCGAGAGACGTCTCAAACTACGGGACGGCGGACTTATAGTCCGCCGGTTTTTGCG
>DATKFO010000422.1:0-2256 GCA_035544355.1 Thermoanaerobaculia bacterium | reverse complement strand
CTTCGACGAGCCTTCGACGACGCGTCTGATCTGCAGATCGATGCGCGCGGCGAGCTGCTTCGGACCGAAGCCGGGGTCGAGCCCGCCTTCGACGATCGCGTCGAAGAACACTTCGACGGTCCACCAGAAGTCCCGAACGCTTTGCCGCGTGCTCGCGCGCTCGATTCCGGCGGCCGCGTCGCGCATCTTGCGCGCGCCGTCCGGATCGCCGCGCAGAAAGGCGAGGAGCCCGCGCTCGTAGTTCCTGCGTTGCTTGACGAGCTGCGAGGTGAGCTTGTCCACTGCGACCGGCGCGGGCGCCTCGGCGGCACGGGCACGCGCGTCAAGATCAGGGAAGAAAAGATCCGCCGGCGCCGCGGCTTTCACGCCGCGTGCGCGCTGCATCGCTTCGTATTCGGGGAAGAGCTTGAGCGGCACCGGCGGTTCGCCGCCGGCGAGCTCGTCGAGGAATATGACGAGCTTCTTGCATGCGCGGTCGACGACAGCATGAACGGCGCCGACATCGGCTCCGGACTCCTCGAGTCGCGCGAGCTGCCGCTCGATTTCGTCGGTGTAGACGACCACTGCGTCCATCCCCACCATCTGGATCGCGCCTGCGGCCTGATGGACATGGGCGCGCGCGTGCTTGAGCGGCGCCGGATCGGACGGCGCGTCCCTGTATGCGGTGAGCGACTCCAGTCCGCGCGCGAGCGACTGGCCGATCTCGGCGTGCACCCAGGAAAGCGGTCCGACGTCGAACGCCGGGGCGGCGCGAGGTGCTTCGGCGATGATCGACGTCTCGGCGAGCATTCTCAGACCTTGAATCCCGCCACCGAGCTACGCAGCTCCGCGGCGAGCTTGGTCAGCTGTCCGATCGACACGTTCGTCTGTTTCGTGCCTTCGGTCGTCTCCTCGGTGATCTGCAGGATCCCCTGCATTCCGCGCGTCACGTCGGTGACCGAGGCCGATTGCTTCTGCGTCTGCGCCGAAATGCTGCTGATCAGCTCGGCGAGCTCGCGCGAGACACGGCGGATTTCCTCGAGCGCTCCGCCCGCGGTGTCGGAAAGCTTCGTCCCTTCGACAACGCCGACCGTCGATTTCTCCATCGCCGCCACCGCGTCCTGTGTGTCGGCCTGAATCGTCTTGACGATCGCCTCGATCTGCTTGGTCGCCTCGCCCGAGCGCTCGGCGAGCCGCTGCACTTCCTCGGCGACGACCGTGAACCCGCGTCCCGCCTCGCCTGCGGACGCGGCCTGGATCGCAGCGTTCAACGCGAGGATGTTGGTCTGCTCGGTCAAGTCGGAGATGAGCTCGACGATTTCGCCGATTTCGAGCGAGGATTCGCCCAGGCGCTTGATCCGTTTCGACGTATCCTGGATCTGGGCGCGGATCTCGTTCATGCCGGAGATCTGGTTCTGCACCGACTGCGCGCCCTTCTCCGCAGCGGCGAGCGACTGGTGCGCCACTTTCGCCGATTGCCCAGCGGATTGCGACACCTCGTTGATCGATTGCGCCATCTGCAGCACGGACGCGGAGGCGTCGTGGATCTCGCGATTCTGCCTCTGCGAGGCCTCGAACAGGCGGTTCGAGATCGACTGCGCCTCTTGCGTGGCCTTCGTTACCTGATCGGTCGCGGAATTGATTCCCTTTACGAGCGTGCGCAGCTCTTCGATCGTGAAATTGATCGAATCGGCGATCGCGCCGGTCACGTCCTCGGTCACCGACGCCTGGACGGTGAGGTCTCCGTCGGCGAGGTTGCCCATCTCGTTCAGGAGTCGCAGGATTGCTTCCTGGTTGCGCTTGTTCTCGTCCTCGCTTTCGAACGCGCGCACCCGCACGTCGTCGAGAAAGACCTTGCCCAGGAGAAGCAGCGTGCCGAGCGCGAGCAGCGCGAAGATGATGGCGAACCACAGCGGCACGCGCGATTTCCCGCTGCCCTCGTAGAGGTCGGCGAGCTTCGTCGTGTCGGCGAGCAGCGCCTCGGCGTCGTTGTTGACGCTGCGCGCCGCCTGCTTCGCCGAAACGAGACGCCCCATGTTCTGCGCGACCGCGGCGACACCTGCGTCGAACACGCTCGCGCGCTTCGCGAGCTCGGCAAGCGGCGCGTCGCCGCGGCCGGCCGCTCGCGTCGGATCGGCGGCTCTCGCGATCGCGCTCTGGGCGTCACGGAATGCGCTGGCATCCTTGCTCAACGTCATCGCGAGCTCCGGATCGACTTCGGCGGATGCCGCGAGCGCCGCGGCGTTCTTGGCGATGCGCTGCGCCAGAACCGCAAGC
>DATKFO010000421.1:0-3202 GCA_035544355.1 Thermoanaerobaculia bacterium | reverse complement strand
CAGATTATCTGACTGTATCGCGCTCAAGTCGCGGTAAGTATCAGAAGGAGAAGAAGATATGTCCAAGATTATCGGCATCGACCTCGGCACGACCAACTCCGTCGTCGCGGTCATGGAAGGGAACGAGCCGAAGGTCATCGTCAATGCCGAGGGGAGTCGCATCACTCCGTCGGTGGTTGGCTTCGCCAAAAACGGCGAACGGCTCGTCGGCCAGGTTGCGAAACGCCAGGCCGTCACCAATCCCGAGAACACCGTCTTCTCGATCAAGCGCTTCATGGGCCGCAAGTACGAAGAGGTCAATGAAGAGATGAAGATGGTGCCGTACAAGGTCACGCGCGCGCCGAACGGCGACGCTCGCGTGGAAGTCTCCGGCAAGCTCTACTCGCCGCCCGAGATCTCCGCGATGATCCTGCAGAAGCTCAAGCAGGCCGCGGAAGATTACCTCGGCGAAAAAGTCGAGCGCGCCGTCATCACCGTTCCCGCGTACTTCAACGACTCGCAGCGCCAGGCGACCAAAGACGCCGGCGAGATCGCGGGCCTGAAAGTCGAGCGACTCGTCAATGAGCCGACGGCCGCCGCACTCGCGTACGGTCTCGACAAAAAGAAAGACGAGACCATCGCCGTCTACGACTTCGGCGGCGGTACGTTCGACATCTCGATCCTCGAAGTCGGCGAAGGCGTCGTCGAAGTGAAGTCGACGAACGGCGACACGCACCTCGGCGGCGACAACATCGACCAGCGCCTCATCGACTGGATCATCGACGAGTTCCGCAAGGACCAGGGCATCGATCTGTCGAAGGACAAGATGGCTCTGCAGCGTCTCAAGGAAGCAGGCGAGAAGGCGAAGATCGAGCTCTCGTCGACGATGTCCACCGACATCAACCTGCCGTTCATCACGGCCGATGCGTCGGGTCCGAAGCATCTCAACCTCGCACTCACGCGCGCGAAATTCGAACAGCTCATCGGCGACATCGTGCAGCGCACGATGGGACCGCTGAAGCAGGCGCTCTCCGACGCAGGCGTTTCGCCGAAAGACATCGACGAAGTCGTGCTCGTCGGCGGATCGACGCGCATCCCGATGGTGCAGCAGGTGGTCAAGGACTACTTCGGCAAAGAGCCGCACAAAGGCGTCAACCCCGATGAAGTCGTTGCGATCGGCGCGGCCGTGCAGGGCGGCGTTCTCGGCGGCGACGTCACGAACGTGCTGCTGCTCGACGTCACTCCGCTTTCACTGGGCATCGAGACGCTCGGCGGCGTGATGACGAAGCTCATCGAGCGCAACACGACGATTCCGACGCGCAAGTCGGAGATCTTCTCGACCGCGGCGGACAACCAGACGTCCGTCGAGATCAAGGTGTATCAGGGCGAGCGCGATTTCGCGCGCGACAACAAACTCCTCGGCGCGTTTCACCTCGTCGGCATCCCGCCCGCGCCGCGCGGCATCCCGCAGGTCGAAGTCACCTTCGACATCGACGCGAACGGCATCATGAACGTGTCGGCGAAAGACCTCGGCACCGGCAAGGAGCAGAAGATCACGATCACCAGCTCGTCCGGCTTGCAGAAGGATGAAGTCGAGCGCCTCGTGAAAGACGCGGAATCACATGCGTCGGAAGACAAGGCGCGCCGCGAAGAGATCGAAGCGAAGAACCAGCTCGACTCGCTCGTGTACAGCGTCGAGAAGATGCTCAGCGAGAATCGCGAGAAGCTCGGAGCGTCCGACGTCAGCACGCTCGAGGGCGCGATCGGCGACGCGCGCAAAGCGATGGAGCAGGGTGGACTCGACAACTTGAAGAAGGCGACCGACGCGCTGCAGAAGGCGTCGCACAAACTCGCGGAGGTCATGTATCAGCAGGCCGGCGCGAATGCGGGCGGACCGGGCGCGGGTCCGACGGGTGGCGGTGCAGCACCCGGCGAGCCGAGCGGCGCGAACAAGGACGACGTCATCGAAGCCGAGGTCGTGGACGAGAATAAATAACGACCACTTCGGAGAACGCACATGGGACGACGCAGAGCAGACGGATACGTGATGATCTCGATCATCTCGGAGCGGTACAACATCCATCCGCAGACGCTTCGCCTCTACGAGCGTGAAGGACTCATCAAGCCTGCTCGTACGGCCGGCAACACGCGGCTGTACGGGCAGGACGAGATTCGCAAGCTCGAGATGATCCTCACGCTGACGCGCGACCTCGGCGTCAATCTCGCCGGTGTCGAAGTCGTTTTGCAGCTCGCGCGCATGATGCACGATGCGGACATGCGGTTCGACCAGCTGCTCGACTACATCCGCCAGGTCATGCTCGACAAGCGTCACGGCATCGATCGCGAGAACGCACTCGTGAAGATCGCGCCGCGCGGATTGACGAAGACGCGGTAGAGGATGAGGGACGATTTCTCAGAGGCGACGAAGCGAGTCGTCGCCTTACAGGTTGGTCACCGCTGTTCGAGACCGGAGTGCCGTGCTCAGACCTCAGGACCGCGCCTTGATCCCACCAAAGCACTCAGTGTCGGATGCGCGGCACACATCACCGCTGCCTCGCCCGGAGGCCCGCGTTACGACAAAACGCTTCAGCCCGAGCAGCGAAAGAGCATTGAAAACGCGATATGGCTTTGTGAGACGTGCTCCAAGCTGATCGATGTGGACGCCGATCGATTCCCCGTCCAACTGCTGCGTGATTGGAAAGCTGCGGCATTGCGTGCGGCCATCGTGGAAGTTGGGAAAACTGCGGGTCCCGACAGTAGAAATCGAGACGATATCGTCGGTCTCATCAAAAAGTTCAATCCGCAAACCTCCGCGGAAGTGTTCTTTCGCGAAGGCTACGATGCCTTGCGGTCTTCGGATCCGAACTTGGCTTACGTTGTCTCGGTGGAAGAAGGCGGTGTTACGGTCACCGTGAGGTCGAAAGATGGTGAGCCGGTGCAAGTAGCCTTCGACCCTATTTTTGCCGACACACCGGAAGGTCGGGCGAAGGCGGCGGAGTTTGAGAATTATCTAAAGACAGGTACGGCCGTCGAACTTGACGAAAGCAACCTGCCCGTGGATGAGCTTCCGGAAATTGTGAGAGATTCAGTGCGTGAGCGGGGTGGTGGCCCCTTTCGCTTGCAGATCGGACCGAAGCGGCCGCGGACGATTGCATCGGCGATCATTTTTCGGAACATAGACGGGAAAGAGTACGAGTTCTCGTATCTCGAGTTCGGATCAAAT
>DATKFO010000420.1:0-8248 GCA_035544355.1 Thermoanaerobaculia bacterium | reverse complement strand
TGATGCCCGATCGATCGGTGATGACCGCGGGCCCCGTGCACGTCGAAGTCGAGCAGAAGAATTGCGAAGAGCTCGAGCTGCGCGCGGGAAAAGAGTGGACGCATTTCCTCGGCGTCCGCGATGACGAAGGGCGCTTCGTCGTAGATCAGGGCGACGCGCGCGCGAGCCTCCCGCCGCCGATCGTGCTCTTCAGCGGCGGCGCAAACACCTGGACGCTCGAGCGCGACGGCAGCGATCTGATCTACACGCGCCGCTACCACGAGCGCGGGCTGTTCATGCTGTTCATGCCGTATTCGGCGCATCGCGAGGTGACGTGCCGGTTAAAAAATAGCCCCGGTGCGTGAACTCGGGGCTATTTTGAAATTGCATTTGCATTCGCGTTCAGCACAGTCACCCGTCCATCCAACTTCGGCCCGATCGGCTGCGGCAATTTCTTCAGCTCCTCGATCATCACTTCGCGAATCGGTTTTTCGAGGAACGTCTTGATGCGATCCGCGGGGACGTCTTTCATCACGGGCATCGTGCCGTCGCCGCCGATGGCGATGAAGTCGGGCATCACGACTTTGTAGAGCCGCGCGGGATCAAGCGGCTCGCCGTTCGCGAGCGTGACCGACACGAGTCGACTGCGATCCGACGGTTTCTTGTCCGCGTCCTTCGCGTTGTCGTACGTGTAGCGAATGCCGCTCGCCTGCATGATGCCGCGCTCGCCCGTCGTCGTGAGCCGCAGGATCTCCGTGAGCTGTGCGCCGGTGAGCATCACGACCGAGGGATAGTTGTCGAATGGACTGACTTCGAAGATGTCGCTGTAAACGAGATCGCCCGCGCGCAGATCGGAGCGGATGCCGCCCGAGTTCACGATCGCGGCGTCGCCGGCAAATGCGGAGCGCAATGAATCGGCAATGAGATCGCCCAGTTGCGATTCGTTCATGTACGCGCGCGTGAATGTCGCCGTCGCTTGCACGCCGAGCTTCTCGTTGCGCTTCGCGTCGACTTTCTGCATGTACGGCGTGAAGAGGCTCGTGAGCTTCGCATCCTCGGACATCGTGCGCCCGCCGAACTGCCGCGGCTCGAGCTTCGCGTTCGCGGGCGGATTGCGCGGATCGCAAGTCTGCGTGCCGCTGTACACAGCCGCGCAAATCATCGTGTGCGGTCGCAGCGCGGTTTTGTCGGCGAGCACTTTCTTCGCCTTGTGATCGATGAAGAGATCGACGGTCGAGAACTCGCGGCTGAACGCGAGCGCCTGCACGGCCGGCGTGCCGTTCACGAACTGCCGCATCTGCGCGTGCGTGTGGCCGCCGAAAAATGCGTCGATCGTGCCGGGCGGCAGCGACTCGAGCAGGTGCATCGCCTCCTGCTGACGATCGCAGCTCTCGAGCGAATGCGGCTCTTCGATGTTCGTGCAACGCCCGCCGATGTGCGCGATCACGATCACCGCATCGACGCCTTGCGCGCGTAGCTCTTTCGCGTAGCGGATCGTCGTCGCGACGGGGTCGCCGAAATCGAGCGCCACCACGTTGAGCGGATTCGTGACGTTCGGCGTGTCGGGCGTCGAGAGGCCGATGATGCCGACGCGCGCGCCGCCAACTTCCACGATTGCATATGGCTTCGCCCACGACGGCGTGCGGCCTGTCGCCTTCTCGGTCATGTTCGCGGAGAGGAACGGGAACTTCGCGAGCGATGCGTTGCGCTTGAGCGCGCCGAGGGGATCGTCGGAGGGGGATTTCGCGATCGCGTCGGGGCCGAGGGGGCCGAAATCGAATTCGTGATTGCCGATCGCCGCGGCGGTGTAGCCGATCTCGTTGTAGCCGCGCACGACCGCTTCGCCCTCGAAGAGATTCGACTCGAGCGTGCCCTGGAACATGTCGCCGGAATCGACGACGAGCACGCGATTCGCATTCTCCGCGCGCAGCGCATCGACGTACGACGCGAACGCCGCAAGCCCGCCGTAACGCACCGGCTCCCCACCGCCCTTCGGCACTTCGGTGTGCCCGTTGAACCATCCGTGCACATCCGTCGTCGCAACGACGACGACGTGCACCGGCGCCGGAGGCACGGACGCACACGCAGCGAGCAGAGACAGCAGTAGCGGGAGAAGGCGTTTCATGGAGACATGGAGAGTAGCAGGCAGAGGTTCAGAGGTACATAGGTTCAGGGGTGCGGGTGCACAGGTTCAGAGGTTCATAGGTGCATAGGGGTTGTCCTATGAACCTATGCACCTGTGAACCTGTGCACCCTCATCTGGCCCCGCCGGAACAGAATCAGGCAGTATGGCGTTTCATGGCGCGACGCATGCTCTGGCAGGTCCTCGCAACCGCGATCGCGATCCTGCACTTCGCGTTCATCCTCTTCGTCGTATTCGGCGGTCTCGCAGTGCTTCGATGGCCGCGCGTTGCGTGGGTCCATCTGCCCGCCGCAGTCTGGGGAGTGATGATCGAGCTCGCAGGCTGGTGGTGTCCGCTCACACGCTGGGAGAATCATTGTCTCCGCGAAGCGGGCCGCGCCGGTTACGATGGCGGCTTCGTCGCCCACTACCTTTTCGCTGTGATTTATCCGAGCGGCCTCACGCGCACGATGGAGGTCGCGATCGGCGCGTTCGTGTTGATCCTGAACACCGCCGTGTATGTGCGCCTCTTAACGAATCGATGACGATGCAACTACTGACGAACATTCCGCAACACCCCGTCGAACAGACACAGAAGTCTTTCGCCGATCTCGGGCTGAGTCCCGAGATCCTCGCAACCGTCGCCGAGATCGGCTTCGAGCATCCCACGCCGATCCAGGCCGAGGTGATTCCGATCGCACTCTCCGAGCGCGACGTGATCGGCCTCGCGCAGACCGGCTCCGGCAAGACCGCCGCATTCGTGCTGCCGCTCGCCGAGCGCCTCGTGCACGGCCGCGGCCTGCGCGGCCTGATCCTCGCGCCCACGCGCGAGATCGCGATGCAGACGCGCGCGTTCCTCGAGCTCTTCGGCAAGCAGCACGATCTCGCGACCGCATGACTGATCGGCGGCATGAAGATGAAACCGCAGCTCGACGATCTGAAGAACAGTCCCGACATCGTCGTGGCCACGCCGGGACGTCTCATGGATCACGTGCAGCGGCGCACGCTCAAACTCGATGCCATCGAATGGCTCGTGCTCGACGAAGCCGATCACATGCTCGACCTCGGCTTCCTCCCACAAGTCCGCGACATCCTTCGCCGCCTTCCTCGCGAACGGCGCACGATGATGTTCTCCGCGACGATGCCCGACTCGATCGAGATGATCGCGAAGGAGTTCATGCGCGAGCCCGTGCGCGTCGACATCACGCCCGAAGGCTCCGCGGCCGAAGGGATCACGCACCGGTTGTATCTCGTGAAAGAAGCCGACAAGCGCCCCGCGCTGATTGCGCTGTTGCAGCAGGAGCTCGGCTCGACGCTCGTGTTCGTGCGGCGCAAAGTCGACGCCGAGTGGCTGCACGCGATCCTTTCGCGGCAGGGACATCCGGTGACGCGCATTCACGCCGATCGCTCGCAGAAAGGACGCATCGCCGCGCTGCAGGGATTTCGCGAAGGACAACACCGCATCCTCGTCGCGACCGACATCGCAGGCCGCGGCATCGACGTCCCCGGCATCGAGCACGTGATCAATTTCGACATTCCGGAAAGCGCCGACGATTACGTGCACCGCGGCGGACGCACCGCACGCCATCGCGCGAAGGGAATCGTGTCGACGATCGCGACATGGCAGGAAGCACCGGAGATTCGCCGCATCGAAGAAACCCTCGGCGAAAAGCTGCCGCGCTGCGTCGTCTCCGGCATCGAGCCGTGGGAAGAGATGGAACGCAAGCCGGTTTCGCGCGGGCGACGGCGCGTGTGACGCTTGGTGGGCAGTGAGCAGCAGGCGGTGGGCAGCAGAACCAACACTCGCCCAGTCATCAACGCTTCTTCCTCTGCCGACTGCCTACCGCAACTGCCCACTCGTCACGACAACGCCGGGTACGCGCGCGGCGCGAGAACGACGCGCGCTGAAATCGGCGATTTGTCGCGCGCGTGCGTCGCGACGAGATTGATCGCAGCGCCGGCAGTCGGCGGCACGATGACCGTCGCGGCGAGTTGGCGTTCGCGAACGAGCCGCTGACCGCCGTCGGGAAGTCCGTCGCATCCGGTGAACGGACATTGGAGCCATTCGGGACGCGCGGTCGCGATGGCCTTGCGCGCGCCCAATGCCATCGCGTCGTTCTGCGCGCCGGCGAGTTTCAGCGGATAGTCGCGCGAGCTCGAAAGACTCAGCCACAACGCGACCACTTTTTCGCTGCTCGCTTCCGTCCACTCCGCGTTCAGGATTTTCAACTCGATTCCGGCGTTCGCGATCACTTCGTGCAAGCCGCGCAAACGCTCCGATGCTGCGGACGTATCCGGCGGTCCCTGAACGTACAGAGCGTTTCCGCCGTTGGGCAGCAGCGCGCGAAATTGCGCGCCTTGAATGCGTCCGATGCCGAGCTGGTCGATCGTGACGATGCCGATCGGCAGCGACGGATATTCGGCGCGCAGCTCCTCGATGGAATCGCCTTCGCGATTGAGCAGGAGCCAGCCGATTCCGGCCTTCGCCGCATCGCGCGCCACGCGCGGCAATCCGTCGCCCGCGACGGTCTGCACGACGATCGCGACCGGCCGCGCGCTCGGAACGGCGTGGATGAAGTGATAGAGCTGCTCGATCTGCAGCCGGCTGTTGTTCTTCGCGAAAACGACTTCGAGATCGAGCCCGGAGCGTTGCGCGGCCGCAGCCGCGTCCGCGGCCTGCAGCTTCTGGAAATCCTGATCCTGGGTCAGAAGGGAGGCAACGACTTTCGCCTTCGCCATCACGACTACTCTCGCGAAGTCATCGTACATCAGGCGAACGTAGGACAGGCTTCAGCCTGTCCCGCTCAGCAGCACATGTCAGGGGACAGGCTGAAGCCTGTCCTACGTCTTCGAAACTACGGGACGGCGGACTTATAGTCCGCCGATTTTGCGCGAAGAAGATGTGGGGACGTCACGGCACAAACCGCAACCCCACCCGCCACGCCCGCGGTTGTCCGAGCGTGGTCACCGGCGTGGCGCTGGCTTCGATGCGGCGATCGAAGATGTTTTCGATCGCGATCGTGGCGTCGAGGTGTTTCGCGACGCGGTGCGAGGCGAAGGCGTCGGCGGCGAAGTAGCCGCGCAGCGGGAACTGATTGAGGTCGTCGTCGAATTGCTGCGACGACCAGCGCGCCTGCACGGCGAGCACGTCGTTCCATGCGAACTGCGTTGTGAAGGAATTGCGCGCGACTTGCGGCACGCGCTTGCCGCCGCTCAAGACCGCATCGACGAAAAGGTAGCCGGCGGAAATGCGCACGTTGCGCACGCGCCAGTCGGATTCGAGCTCCGCGCCGCGCGAGCGGCTCTCGCCGATGTTCTGGCGTTGCCGCGTGATGAGAGTCGGCGTCACGGACAGCGTCACGTTCGCGACGGCGTCGACCAGCTTCATCGAAAAGAAGTTGATGCGGACGTTGCGCACGCGCGCGCCGGCTTCGATGGCGGTGAGTCGTTCGGGTCCGAGGTCTGGGTTCGCTTGCGTGAGGACATTGCCGACTCGGAAATCGCGATGGAGCTCGTTGAGCGTCGGCAGACGAAACGCGCGATACGCCGACGCGGTGAATGCGAGCGAATCGGACGCGTGATGCAGCACGGAGATGCGCGGACTCAATTCCGAATTGTCGATGCGCAGTCCCGTCGTGATGCTCGTCGCCGTTGTGGCGACGAAGATGTCTTCGACGAATGCGGACGTGATGCGCTGATCGTTCGTGCGATCGTCGACGGTCCCGCGTACGTCGTGCAGCTCGGCGCCGGTCACGATCGCATGACGATTGCCGATCGGACGCGACCACTGCAAGCTGCCGCCGAATCCGCGCGACGGGATGAATTGCTCGGCGGTGAGGCGCTCGGAATTGCGATCGGCGTCGATCGCGGAGAACGTCTGGTGGTAATCCTGATCGCTGCCGTACGCGCGCAGCGTGAACATGCCGCCGGCGAATATCGCGTCGCCACCGCCGGCGAGCTGGCGAATCGTCGTCTCGTTGATCTGCAGCGGCGTGCCGTTGTGGCGCTCATCGCGATAGTACGCGGCGCGCACGAACGCGCTGCCGAATGCGAGCGTCGCGTCGACCGCTGCGTGTTGCGAGTCGGCGCGCGTGTCGACGACTCCGCGTTGCGACGGCGCGACGAGCACGTAGCCGTCGGTCGTGAAGAGATCCGCGGCGACGCGAAGGTTTTCGCTCGCGGCGAACAACGACGTCATCGCCGTCGCATCGGATCCAATCGACGCCTCGCCGTGCACTGACGGCTCGTCGCGGCGGATGAATTGAATGACGCCGCTCATCGCAGCGCTGCCGTACAAATCCGAAGCTCCGCCGCGAAGCACTTCCGCGCGAGCGAGCGCGGCGCGCGGCACGCGGCCCCAATACACCCAGCCGCCAAAAGGATCGTTGAGCGGGATACCGTCGTCCAACACCAGCGCGCGCGACGCGCCGCTCGCACCGATGCCGCGCAGCGACACGCCCTGTGTCGTCGGATTCGCAACGCGACTGCCCGTGCGCCGAAACAGCGTGAAGCCCGCAACCTGGCGTAGCGTGTCATCGACGGTCGCCGCCGCAGACTGTTCGATGTTCTTGCTCGAGAGAATGACGACGCTCGCGGGAGTATCCGAAGTGCGCGTTTCGGTTCGCGTAGCCGTGACCGTGATCGAGTCCTGAGCTTGCTGCGTCTGCGCGAGCAGCAGCACCGCCATCAGGAATTGAGCGCACACGGCGTTCTCGATCATACTCACGACTCGGCGATCAGGACTTGAACTCCATGTCAAATTTCTCCCCCGCGTGGTTTCTCCGCAGCCCGCATGCGCAGACGATCTGGGGCCGCCTCACGCGGCCGCGCAGGCTCGTGTCGCTGCGGCGCGAGTCGCTCACGACTCCCGATGGCGACGAATTGATCGTCGATCACCTCGACCCTTCGGCTGCGCTCAGGGCAGGCGGAATTGGTGGGTTGCACTTCATCCTGATGCACGGACTCGAAGGCAGCTCGAACTCCGTCTACATCCAGGGCATGCTCTCGGCGATCTCGCGTCGTGGACACGCAGCCACTGCGATCAATTTCCGCTCGTGCGCACGCGATCCCCAGAACCTCGGCAACATGATTCCGAATCGCCGCCCGCGCTTCTATCACTCCGGCGAGACCGGCGATTTCGACTTCGTGATCCGCACGCTCGCCGCGCGCAATCCGCAGGAGCGCTTCGTCGCATTCGGCGCATCCCTCGGCGGCAACGTGCTGCTGAAATGGCTCGGCGAGCATCCCGAGCAAACGCTCGTCGCCGCAGCGGCCGCGCTCTCGGTTCCGTTCGACCTCGGCGCCGGCTCGCTCTACCTCGAGAAGAGCGTCGCCGGACGCATTTACGTCTCGCGCTTCCTCAACACTCTCATTCCCAAAGCCGTGAATGCGGCGATGCGATTCTCCGACATCCAACTCGACGTCGAGGCGGTGAAACGCGCGCGCACGTTCCGCGAGTTCGACGACGTGGCCACCGCGCCGCTGCACGGGTTCACCGACGCGAACGATTACTACGCGCGCTCGAGCTCGATCCGTTTTCTGCATCGCATTGCCACGCCGGTGCTCTGCCTCAATGCGGAAGATGACCCATTCCTCCCGCCCGACGTCCTCCCGCAAGTCAGAGATGCAGCATCGAAGTCCGTCGATTTTCGCACCACCACGCACGGCGGCCATGTCGGCTTTATCGCAGGGCGCGCGCCGTGGAGCTGTGAGTACTGGGCGGAAGAGCGCGCGGTCGAGTGGTTGTGCAGCGAGGCGCAATGACGCCGAGGCGCCGCGAAATCTTCCTGGCGCTGGCGTTCGCGTTGTGGGGTCTCGCGATCTCGATCGCGCTCGTCGACGTGTTCGCGCGGCCGCCGCGTCCCGATCAACTTCCCGGACTCGCGAAGAACATGTCCATCGACGCGCATGCGCCGATGCGTTTCTTTCTCACGCTGATCGTGATCACGATCGCGCTGCCAGTGCTGCTGCGTCCGATCGCGCGCCGCCTCGCGACCGCGGAGACGTGGGCGTATCGCACGGCAATGTTCGCCTGCGTCGGTGCGCTTTGGTACGTGCAGGTCACGCGCACAATCGCGTGGGTGATCGTGCCGGCGGCGATCACGATCGCCGCGTGCGTCGTGCTGCGCAATTTCCGCGCGGAGTTTT
>DATKFO010000419.1:0-4127 GCA_035544355.1 Thermoanaerobaculia bacterium | reverse complement strand
TTCCAGAGACCGTCGTTCGTGAAGTTGTAATAGACGTCGCCGCCGGGGATCACGCGTCCGCGGAAGTAGAGCGAGTAGAGATCCATCGCGTCGTATGTGCCCTGCGGCTCGATGCCGAGCAAAGAGAGGGTCGACGGCATCGGAATCGTGGAGATGAGGTGCTCGTAGCGGCGCGCGCCGCGATCGGAATGCACGACGAAGCCGTCGTCGCGCTCGATGCGCGTGAGTCGCAGCGACGTTTCGATATTGACGCCATTTGCGCGGAGCTCGTCCGCGATCTCGTCGTATACCTGTTCGAAGCCGCCGAGCGGGCGCGCGAGCAATTTGAACGGCGGCAATCGCCGCGCGAATGCATGGAATCGCTGCAGCAGGCGCTTCACGGCATTCGTGAACGTGTAGTCGCGCAACGACGTCAATCGTTGCAGCGCGAAATCGAGCGCGATCTCGGTATCGTCCATGCCGTAGAGCCGGCGCAGATACTGCGGAAGGCCGCTCTTCTGATAGATGCTGCGGCCCATGTAGTACGACGCGAACTCACGCACCGACGCGCGCGCGCGATCGCGCACTTTCGACACGGCGAGGTCGGCGAGCGCGAGACACGTCGTGCCGAGTCCGTGGTCGCGGCGGAATCCGGCGAGCGAGAGCGGATAGCGATCGAACGATCCCTGCGGTGTGACGCGCACGTATTGCGGCGACACGCGCACGAAGCGATCGCGCACCGCGGGAAACGCCGCGAGCATTTCGTGCTCAGAAGAAAAGAGAAACGCGCCGATGTCGAGCGCGATGCCGTCGATGTGTGTGCCGCGATGCAGTCCGCCGAGGCGGTCGCTGCATTCGAGGAGCTCGACGGTGAAGCGCGGGTCGCGAGACAGGTAGGACGCAGCCACGACCCCCGCGGCACCGCCTCCGAGAACGGCGACTCGCTCGGTCATGAGGTCCTTATACCAGTGTCCGAATCCGGACAGTGCGTTCGTAAGCGAACGCTGCGTTCACGCTAAGTTGCTGATTCTTCAGCGCGACGTCATGGCACCGTCCTCGCCATTGAGGACGCGTCATGGATCGCGAGATCACTCCCGATGTGCGGCGTCGCCGCGTGGCGAGGCGAGTTGCCGTTGCGGCGATCACGATTGCTGCGGCGATTTTCTTTCTCGCGGCGACGCTCGATTGGTTGCGGCCTTCGGTGCGGCGACGCGACGTGCGCATTGCGCGCGTCGATCGCGGCGCGGTCGATGCGACGCTGCAGGCGAGCGGCACCGTCGTTCCCGCGTTCGAGCAGGTCGTGTCGTCGCCGGTCGAGGCGCGCGTGTTGCGCGTCGTGCGGCGCGCAGGCGATCGCGTGCAGGCGGGCGATCCGCTGCTGACGCTCGACACGTCGGCGTCGCGGCTCGATTTCGATCGGCTCGAAGAGCGGCTCGCGCGGAAGGAAAACGAATCGCTGCAGCTGCGCATCCGCCTCGAGGATTCGATCGCGTCGCAGCGCGCGCAGATCGAGCAGCGCAAGCTCGACGCGGAGATTTTCCATCTGCGCGCGCAGCAGAACGCGCGGCTGTTCCGCGAAGGACTCGTTTCCGAACAAGACAACCTTGCGGCCGCTGCTGCTGCGAAGAAAAGCGACATCGAGCTCGCGCAACTCGCCGACGCGCTCGTGCGCTCGCAGCGCAATGCATCCGCGCAACTCGAGGCGGCGGAAATGGACGTGCGCTTGTTGCGCCGCGAGCGCGACGAATCACGCCGCCAGCTCGATCTCGCGATGATGCGCGCCGATCGCGCCGGCATCGTGACGTGGTCGCTGCAGGAAGAAGGCGCGACGGTGCGGCGCGGCGACGTCATCGCGCGCATCGCCGATCTCTCCGCGTTCCGCGTGACCGCCACGATCTCTGACATTCATTCCTCGAGTCTTGGCAACAACATGCCCGTCCGCGTGCGTCTCGACGAGACAACGACCGTGAGCGGCCGCATCGCGAGCGTCGATCCGCGCATCGAAAACGGCGTCGCGCGTTTCTCCGTCGAGCTCGACGCGCGCGCACATCCGAAGCTGCGCAACAACCTGCGCGTCGACGTCTTCGTCGTCACCGGCCGCCGCGAAAACGTGCTCCGCGTCGCGCGCGGCAACCTCGCGCCGTCCGCGCGCGAGGAAGTCTTCGTCATCCGCGGCGATGACGCCGTGCGCGTGCCGGTGCGGTTCGGATTGGCGGGCGAGGAACACATCGAAATCACGAACGGCGTCGATGCCGGCGATCAGGTGGTGATCTCGGACATGAGCGAGTACGCGGAAGTGAAAAAGCTGAAATTGAAGTGATCTGTGACCGGAGGGAACGCATGATCCAACTCGAAAACGTCGACAAGGTCTATCGCACCGAGCGCGTCGAGACGCTCGCGCTGCAGAACATCAATCTCGATATCGCGCCGGGGGAGTTCGTCTCCGTGATGGGACCGTCGGGCTGCGGCAAGAGCACGCTGCTGAATCTCATCGGCCTGCTCGATACGCCGAGCGCGGGACGCCTTGCCGTCGACGGCAGCGAAGTCGCGTCGAGCGGCGACAAACAGCTCGCGCGCGTGCGCAACGAGAAGCTCGGCTTCGTGTTCCAGAGCTTTCATCTCGTGCCCGATCTCACCGTGCTCGACAACGTCGAGATCCCGCTGCTCTATCGCAAACTGAAGTCCTCCGAACGCCGCCGCCTCGCCACCGCCGCCCTCGAGCGCGTCGGCCTCGGATCGCGCGTACGCCACTTCCCCACGCAACTCTCCGGCGGCCAGCAGCAGCGCACCGCAATCGCCCGCGCAATCGTCGGCAAGCCGCGCGTCCTCCTCGCCGACGAGCCGACCGGCAACCTCGACTCGCAGATGGGCGAGGAGATCATGACCATCCTCCACGACCTCAATCAGAAGGACGGCACCACGATCGTCATGGTCACGCACGACGAGCGCTTCGCGCGCCGCACCGATCGCATCGTGCGGCTGTTCGATGGGAGGCAGGTCGCGTGACGGGTTGCAGCAGGCAGTAGGCAGTGGACGGAAGGCAGCATTCGTACGGGTGTCATCCTGAGCGGGCGGTGGGAGGGTGCGAAGGATCCCCTGCCGACAGAGCGCGTCTCGTGTCACCGGAGGGGATCCTTCGCGCCCTCCCGCCACCCGCTCAGGATGACACCCGACACCGATCACCGGCAACGAATCGAGATCACAAAATGATCAACAACTACATCAAACTCGCCCTCAAAGTCCTCGCGCGAAGAAAGTTCTTCACCTTCATCTCCCTCTTCGGCATCAGCCTCACGCTCGTCGTGCTGATGGTCGCGACCGCGATTCTCGACAACGGGTTCGCGCCGCGCGCGCCGGAGTCGCGATTCGATCGCACGCTCGTCGTCTACACGGTCGGCGTCTACGGCGGCAACTACGGCACGACCGGCAGCCCGGGCTACGGCTTCGTCGACAAATACGTGCGCGGACTGCCGTCCGCGGAAGCGGTGTCGGCGTTCTCGGGCTGGTCGATCGTCAACATGTATCACCGCGGAGAGAAGATCGAGACGCACATCAAGCGCACGGATGGCGCGTACTGGCGGATTCTCGATTTCCGATTCGTCGAAGGCGGACCGTTCACACAGCTCGATGATGATCGCACGAGCTTCGTCGCCGTGATCACGAGCGATCTGCGCCAGAAGCTCTTCGGCGGCGCGTCCGCGATCGGCAAGACGATCGAAGTCGACGGCCAGCGTTTCCGCGTCGTCGGCGTCGTGCCGCCGGTGCCGATCACGCGCTTCGCTGCGTTCTCCGAGATCTGGGTGCCGAACAAAACGCAGAAGCGCTCGGGATGGGAGCAGCAGACCGTCGGCCAGTACAACGCGATGGTGCTCGCGCGCAGCCGCGCCGATTTTCCGCGGCTGCGCTCCGAGTTCAACGAGCGCCTCGCGCACTTCGTGTTCGAGGACCCGAAGCACTACAACACGGTCATCGCCGCGCTCGACACGCCGTTCGAGGCCTTCGCGCGCTCGGTGATCCCGGTGAAGGATCGCGCGACGTCGCCGCCCGCGCCGAAAGTGCGGGCCATCCTGCTGGCGATGGCACTGCTCTTCATCACGCTGCCGACGATGAACCTCGTCAGCATCAATCTCAGCCGCATCATGGAGCGC
>DATKFO010000418.1:0-6552 GCA_035544355.1 Thermoanaerobaculia bacterium | reverse complement strand
TCCGTCGGCTGGGGATCCTTCGCGCCCACCGCGCCGCCCGCTCAGGATGACACGGGCGCTTACGCCTTCACCGCGTAGTCGTCGCCGTAAAACTTGCTGGTGATGCTCGTGTGGAACTCGATCGCTTTGATGGGCGGATATTTGGGGGTTGGGATACAGGGAAGAACATCGAGCAGCACGTTCTCCCATACGTACACGGCCATCGGAAACGACGTGCGCGTTTCGCGGCGCTGGCGCGGATCGCGCGGCTTGCTCACGCGGTGCGTCGTTGACGGGAAGATGTCGTTGCTGATGCGCTGCATGTAGTCGCCGGTGTTGAGGATGATCGTGCCGCGCGGCGCGACGAGGCGCACCCATTTCATGTTGCGGCGATTGAGAACTTGCAGTCCTTCGACGCGCGGCGCCGGGAGGAACGTGAAGAGATCGACGTCTTCGTGTCCGAGCAGGCGCGCCGCGCCGGATGCGTCGTCTTCGGCGGAGACCGGCGGGTAGTAGTTGAGGCGCAGACCGAAGTTCGTGCCGGTCAGCGTCGCGTCGAACAGATGCTCGTCGCATCCGAGGTAGGTGAGGAGCGCTTGCATGACCGGGAGGATGAGCTTCTCGTGCGCGTCGACGAGCCGGCGAAAGAAACGCTGATCGTCGATCGACGGCCAGAATTCGTTTGCACGATCCTCATCGAACGCGCGGCGGCAGAAGACCCAGCCTTCGACGAGATCGGGATGCATGTTGCTCGTCTCTTTGATCGGGAAGTAGCCCTGATTCACGGAGCCGTCGCGATGCGCGCGGAAACGCATCTTGTCTTCGAGGGACAGGCGCGTGAAGAGCTCTTCGATGCGCGTGCCCGCTTCGTCGTACAGCGTGGGATCGACGCCGTGGCCGTCGAGGATCGCGAATCCGATCTCGCGCAGCGCGTCGCCGAGGTGGGTGGCGAAGTTGGGATCGCGCAGGTCGCACGTGCGGATCACGAACTCGTCGTCGAACTGCTCGACGTCGTCCGCTTCGGCGAGTTGGTACGTCTGCCGCTTCTCGACCTGGTCGTAGCGGATGAAGTCCTGGTTCGTTTTGCGATCCATCAAACGAAGGATAATCCTGTGCGATGGCGAAGGTGACGCGGCTGAAGGACGGCGAGCCGGTGCACGACGGCGCGCTGACGATCTGGAACCACTTCGCCGGAACGCTTTCGCTGCGCGTGCTCGAGCTCGATGGGGCTGCGTCGCTGCGCAACGAGTCGGCGGAGGAAGTGCTGTACGTGCTCAGCGGCGACGGCAATTACGCGCCGGAGACCGGGATCTATCTGCCGCCGGGCGACACGCTTTCACTCTCCGGAAAGATGGTGTTGGTCAGCGCGCGATGCGAAGGCTACGAGCGATCGAATGCGGAACAGCACGTCGTCTCGCTGCACGATTGTGCGGAGCAACGCACCGGCGATCGCTGGTATCGCGAATTGATCCGCACCGAAGTCACGCAATTCGTCGGAGGCATCCCACCCGGCCGCGCACCCGATCACTATCACCTGTACGAAGAAGTGATCTGCATCCTGTCCGGCGAAGGCGTCATGCACGGCGGCGGCTCGTCCTCGCCGATCGGCGCGGGCTCGTGCATCTTCCTGCCGCGATGCGAAGTGCATTGCGTGGAAAACACGAGCAACGAGGAGATGCAGTTACTCGGCGTGTTCTATCCGGCAGGGAGTCCGGCGGTGAGGTACGGGGTGGATTGAGGGTCCCGCCCGATCGTGTTCTTAGGAGTTTGCATGGCAAACGAACATTCGCACGATGACGAAGTGGCGCAGGCGTGGGCCGCCGAGATTCAACAGCGGGTTGCCGCGGTGCGCGCAGGCGAATTGGAAAGTACCGACTGGCGGACTGTTCTCGATCGCGTTGAGCGAGCGACAGCGCCGAGCAAGATGCGCGGTGCTAAGCGGGCGGGACGCCCACCCTCCTGAGCGCACCGAGCGTCACTTCGATGAACGGCACTTCGAGCACGACGCGATGCGCGACTTCGCCGTGTCCGACGAATCCATCTTCGCCGAATGCTTCGCCGTGATCTGCGGTGATCACCATCGTGCAATTCTCGGGGATTCGCGCGAGGAGCTGTGGGATGAGGCTGTCGATGTAGCGCACCGCGTTTCGCTGTCGCTCGTGGAGGTACGCGAGCTCGTCGTTCGTGAAGAAGACGTCCGGCGGCACGGTGTTCGCCATCGCTGCCTGTGCGAGCCCGCGCAGTCCGGACATTACGCGATCCTCGAACGCTGCGTCGTAGCCGGGTGTCCAGAACGGATAGTGCGTTTCCCACGTGTTGAAGATCGTGAACGATGGCGTCGTGAAGTCGAGATGATCGAGGCCGCGCAAGAATGAATCGCCTTTGCTGCCGACGTCGACGTGGCGATCGACCATCTCACTGAAGTACGTATTCGCACCGATCGGACCGGCGGCCGTGATCGCGCACAATCGATATCCGTGTTGTCGCAGCGCCGCGCGAATCTCGAATTGCGCGGAGACGATCGTCGGCGCGTCGATGCCGAGTCGCGTGCTCCAGCGGCGCAGCTCACCGACCATCTCGTAATGAAATCGCCCCGCGCCGCGCGTGTAGCGCGTGTCCTTGTCGGTTGGCTTCCATGGCAACCGCCCCGCAAGAAAATCGAAGTGCGACGGCAGCGTCCACGTTGCGTGCGAGTACGCGCGCTCGAGTTGGCCGAGGCGCGGGAGCCACTGCAGGGAGGGCCAGACGTCCGCGACGCTGTCGTAGCGACAGCTGTCGAGGACGAGGAGGAGGAAGTGGTTCATGGCGGCGGATAATCGTGAGCCGGCCGAGCCGATGAGCGCAAGGTAGAATCTCTCGCAATGGAAACGGCGAAAGACATCGAGTACCGCAACTACGTCCGCCAGAAAATTCAGCAGGGACTCGACGATGTGGCCGCGGGTCGCGTGGTGAGTCACGAAGAAGTGCAGAAGCGCATCGCGGAGTGGATCGACAAAAGCTGATCGAGACCCAAAGCGGCGGCATGGCCGCCGCACTCCAAAATTACTCCCGCCCGAACCGCCGGCGGCATCACCAGCACGGCGAGGATGATACGCGCTGGACGGACATGGATGCCGGCGCGTACTTCGTACATGTCCCTCGTTTCCCTGCTCGTCATCGCATCCCTCTCCTGCATCGAAACCACCGTTGCGACCGCCAACGCCCCAATCACCGCGATCACCGCGTCGCCCTCGGAACGCGACGTCTACATCGCAACCGAGCACACGATCGCTCGATCGGGAGCCATCGTCTACACGACGACCGGCTCGATCGCACAGATGCGCGCGAGCAAAGCCGCCGTGTACTTTCTCGAAGTCACGGACGCGGAGACGCGCGTTGTCGGACTCGATCGCAACGGCGGATCGCCCTTCGTCGATCTGCATTATCAGAGCTCGTTCGCTCCGCAATCGCTCGAGCTGGACAGCGAGTTCGTCTATCTCGTGTTCCCGCATCCGTTCCTGAATGCGAGCGGCACGATCATGCAGCCCGCGATGATCGCGCGGTTCCGCGACATCGGAGGTCCGCTCGAGACGCTGGTGGTCTGGTCGTCGACGATTCATCCGTCGATCGCGATCGCGAACGGCGCGCTCTTTTACGCGATCGGCGGTTCGTCGGGAACGTTCGCGACTTTCAAATACGAGACGGGAACGCGCGACACGATCCAACTCGACAGTCATCTGCAGTTTCTGCAATCGATCGCGGCGGACGACGAATGGCTCTACGAAGCGACGGGCTCGCGGATCAGACGCATCCCGAAGAACGGCGGCGCGCCGGAGACGATCGTCGAGATCAGTGACGCGCAGTTCGATCAGATCGCGATCGCCGGCGACCGCGTCATCGCGCGCGAGCGCAGAACCGTCCCGCGCGGATGCGTCAACGACACCCTCGTGGAATTCACATCGGAAGGAACGCGACTGCTATCGACGCGCGGCGGGCCGTTCGCGATCAGCGGAGACAGCGTGCTGCACGCGCCGCGCGATTGCTTTCTCATCGCGCCCCAACCGCCGTTCGTGGTGGAAAGGTTTTGCGCCGTCGCAGCGCGACGGCGCGCGGTTCGGTTCTAAACTGTCGGCATGACTCGTGATGCAACCGCTCTACTGAATGACGCGCTTCGTTTGCCGGAGCACGAAAGGATCGAACTCGCAGCGCGCCTTCACGCGCAACAAAGCTCAGTCCTTTCTGCGGATCCGGAAATCATGAGCGGCGCGCCTGTTTTCAAAGGCACCCGCGTGCTCGCGCAGACCTTGATCGAGTATCTGGAGGCGGGCGACTCGATCGATGATTTTCTGGAGGGCTTCCCTTCGGTCTCGCGCGAGCAAGTCGTCGCCTTTCTCGAGGAGACGAAAGCTCGCGTACTGGCATTCGGCGAATGAAGGTGTTGCTCGACGAGTGCGTCGATTGGCGACTGCTTCGCGACATCTCGGATCACGAGGGGAAGTCCGTCAAGCAACTCGGATGGGAGAAGGTGAAGAACGGCGCGCTTCTTCGCCTCGTCGCAACGCAGTTCGACGTCTTCGTGACCGTCGACACGAATCTGCCGTTTCAGCAGAACATCGCAGATCTAGACTTGTCCGTGATCATCCTGCGCGGTCGATCGACGCGTCTCCCTGACTTGCGCGCTCTCTTGCCGGCACTTCGCGCGGCACTACGCGAGCCGCAACGTGGCCGATTCCAGATTCTCAGCTGGCGCGAGAAGTAGGGGCGGCCTGCGGCCGCCCGAACTTTCGTCTAGGAGACGCGATCAAAGACGGACAAGCTAGAGAGCTTGTCCTACGTTCGTTCGATAACGTAGGGCCGCCTCTCAGGCGGCCCCTAACCCTACTTCACGTCCGCGCCGATCGAGTTGATCGAGTCCTGGACCTCGGTTCGCTCGGTCACGTCGTGCGCGGCGGCCATGGCTTTGTCGATCGATTCTTTCGACTTCGCGGCGTCGCCTTTTGCGGCGTAGGCTTCGCCGAGGATGCTGTAGACGCGCCAGAGCTCGTTGCTGGTGGGGTGCGCGGTTGCGTAGCCGTTCAGGTACGTGATCGCGTCGTCGTATTTCTTGGCGTTGATCGATGCGTATGCGGTGTTGCCGATCGTCTCGGCTTCGTTTGCGATCGTCTTTGCGCGGTCGCGCAGCTCGGTCGCGCCTTTGGTGTCGCCCTTCTTCTCGAGCACGGCCGCTTTCACGCGCAACGTGGTCGAGGTGATACCGAGGCTGTAGGCGTGGTCGGCGTATTTGAGCGCGGTGTCGGCGTCGCCGTTGCGCAACTCCCAGCGCGCGGCGGCGGCCCAGGCGTCGGCGTTCCAATGTTTGCCGGTGCGCAGCGTGTCGCGGATCGCGGTGCGCACGGTCGTTGGGATATCGACTGAGATCTTCACCGGCACGCGCGTTTTGTCCCAGCGCAGCCAAAGCGTCGCGTTGTCGTTTGCGATGTCGTCGAACGCGAGCAGCAAGCGCTCCTGCACGTCATTCGCCGATTGCGCCGTCACCGTCGCGCGCGCCGCGTCTTCCGACTGGTCGTACATGTATGTGCCCCATGAGCCCGCGAATTTGCTGAGCACGACCGTCCACTGCGGATCGCCCGGGATCATGAAGAGTCCGTACGTGCCGGCGGGCACTGCCTGACCTTCGACCTTCACCGGCGTCGAGAACGTGATCGTCGCGTTCTCGTTAGCGCCGACGCGCCAGATCACGCCGTACGGCACGAGGCCTCCGAAGATCTTGCGCTTGTTCACCGCGGGGCGGTGGTACGTGATGTTGACGTCGGTGATGCCGATCGTCTGGCCGACCGTCGCCGCAGGACTCGCTTCCGGCAAACGGATCGCTCCCTGCGCGAACACATTCGCCTCCGTGAGCAGCAGCAGCACACAAAGAATTGCGCGCGTTTTCATCGATTCCTCCTCCTGTTTCGGATGCGAATCGTAGTGCGCGCGCTGCACGCAGATGTATCGGGAGTGTGACGGAGCGGTGAGCGGTTGGCAGTGGGCAGTGGGCAGAAGCACTTCACCGCCTACTGCCCACCGCCAACTGCCCACTCTCAGGGCATTCCCGGTGGCGGAACGCGTTTCTTCGTGGCCTGTTCGAACGCGTACGCCATCGCGATCAGCTTCGGCTCGCTGCATGAGAGTCCCGTGAAGCTCACGCCGAACGGCGCGAGTTTCGCGTCGAATTTCTCCGGGAACGCCGGCGTCGGCGCGTTCGGCACCAGGCCGAACGGCACGACGATCGTCGGATAGCCGGGACGTGCGGCGATGTTCGCGCCGAAGGAGCTCGGGAAAAGAATCGCGTCGAGGTTGTTCGTCTTCACCGCTTCTTCGATGCCGTGCGTGCCGGCGAGAAAGACGTCGCGCGCGCGATCGGCTTCGTAGCGCGCCTTGAACGTTTCGAGATCCATCGCGTCGGAAATGTCGAGCAGCGACTGCCCGTATTTGATCGCGCCCGCTTTCTCGTGCGCGCGATTCCACTGGCGCAATTCGGTCAACGTCTTGACCGGTGCGCGGTCGCCGAGGGAGGTGAGCCACTTGTTGAAGTCGCGCTCCATTCCATAT
>DATKFO010000417.1:0-3097 GCA_035544355.1 Thermoanaerobaculia bacterium | reverse complement strand
GTGACCAAAGTCGTGAAGCGCGACACACAGCGCAACGACGTCATGGCCGCGATGCCGGTCGCGGTGAAGAACTCCATCGTCAGTCCCGACATGGTTGCCGTTCCGAGCTGGGCTCCGCGCGGCGGACTCAAGCCAACGATCGAGCAGATCGTGATGAAGCCGTCGGCGCCCAAAGAAGAAGTGCCTGTCATCGAGGAAGCGGCGCCGACGCGCGTCGTCCCGCAAGGCGAGATCGGCGCGACGCGCTTCACGCTCGTGAAGGATGTCTTCGCCATCACGACCGAAACGAAAGCCGATCCGTTCGCGAAGATCACTCATGTTGCGACGTTCACCAAGGCCGACGAGCTGGGATGGGTTGCGCAGTACTGCACCGAAGCCGTCGAAGCACCGACGCTCACCGTCACGATCAAGATCACGGGCGAAGTGAAGGGCGAGACGATCAACATGAACGCGCCGGCGGAAGACGTGACGCCGGATCGCATCAAAGCCACGGCCGGTTGCTGGCTCGTGCGCGGTGCGATTCCGCTGTCCGACATGGACCCCGCGACGTACGCGTTCAAAGTCACGATTGCGGACGCGGCAACGGGCAAGAGCTACAATCTCTCGCAGGAATTCAAAGTCGAGTAATCCGCTCATGCCCTTTGCCACTGTGCTGGAAGCCGCGGAGCTGTACCGCCGCGGCGAGCTCGTGATCATCGTCGACGACGAAGATCGCGAGAATGAAGGCGATCTCTGCATCGCCGCGGAGAAGGTCACTCCGGAGACGATCAACTTCATGGCGCGCTTCGGGCGCGGCCTGATCTGTCTCGCGCTGACCGAAGATCGCTGCCGCGAGCTCGACCTGCCGTTGATGGTCGAGAACAACACTTCACCGTACGGCACGGCGTTCACGGTATCGATCGAAGCGCGCGGACGCGTGACGACCGGCATCTCCGCATTCGATCGTTCCGAAACCGTGCGTGCGGCGATCGATCCGAAAACGCGGCCACACGATCTCGCGCGTCCCGGTCACGTGTTTCCGCTGCGTGCGCGCAAAGGTGGAGTTCTCAAACGCGCAGGCCAGACCGAAGCCTCGGTCGATCTCGCCGAGATCGCAGGGATGAATCCCGCCGCAGTCATCTGCGAAATCATGAACGAGGACGGCACGATGGCGCGGCTTCCGGATCTCAAGGAGTTCGCCGTTCAGCACGGGCTGAAGATCATCTCCGTCGCCGACATCATCAAATACCGGATGCAGAACGAGCGGCACGTGCACTGCCTCGCATCGCCCGTGCTGCCGACCGAATACGGCGACTTCCGCGTGTACGCCTACAAGAGCGACATCACCGGCGAGGAGCACGTCGCGCTCGTGCGCGGCGAGATCCGCGAAGACAGCGAAGTGCTCGTGCGCGTGCACTCGTCGTGTCTCACCGGCGACGTCTTTCATTCGCTGCGCTGCGACTGCGGCGATCAGCTCGATCGCGCATTCGAGCTGGTGGCGAAAGAGGGGGCGGGCGTCATCCTCTATCTATTGCAGGAAGGCCGCGGCATCGGCTTGATCAACAAGCTGAAAGCGTACGAGCTGCAGGATCAGGGCGACGACACGATCGAAGCGAACGCGAAGCTCGGCTTCGCGCCCGACATCCGCGACTACGGCACCGGCTCGCAAATCCTCCGCGACCTCGGCGTCCGCAAGATCAAGCTGCTCACGAACAACCCAGCGAAGTACGTCGCGATCGAAGGCTTCGGCCTCGAAATCGTCGCGCGCGTACCGCTCGAGATCGCCCCGTCGCAAACGACGCGCAAATATCTCGAAGCAAAAAAGAAGAAGCTGGGCCACATCCTCGAGCTCGTGTAGCCAGTTCACCCCGAGCGAGCGCAGCGAGTCGAGGGGTCAACGGAGCCATCAGGACTCGCGGGCCGCCTGAGAGGCGGCCCTACGTTTCAAAAAACGTAGGACAAGCTCTCCAGCTTGTCCGTTCTTCGCGCTGCGCCTGCAGCTACACACTTCGCGCGTGAAAGGGCCGCCTGAGAGGCGGCCCTACGTTTCGAAAACGTAGGACAAGCTCTCCAGCTTGTCCGTTCTTCGCGCTGCGCTTGCAGCTACACGCTTCGCGCGTGAATGTTCATCACTCGCGGTGGCTCCGCTGACCCCTCGACTCGCTGCGGCTCGCTCGGGGTTGGCAGCCGCGGCGATATATCATCCGCGCCGCATGCCACACACCGGTCCCATCCTCGAAGGGCGCGGCAACTCCGACTACGAGCGCTACGTCCGCGTTCCCGAGCTGCTCGAGCTGCAGAAGCCGATCGAGAAGCTCGCGAATCCCGAGGAGCGTTTGTTTCAGACGACGCACCAGGCGGCGGAGCTCTGGCTTCATCACATCGACTACGAAATCGATCGCGCCGGCGCGCATCTCGACGCGGGCGAAGCCGGGCTCGCATCGGATCTTCTCCATCGCTGCCGCCTGATCCTCGATCTTCTTCGCGAGCAGATCGTGATCCTCGAGACGATGAGTCCGGTCGACTATCACGCGGTGCGCATCACTTCGCTCGGACGAGGAAGCGGGCAGGAGTCGCCGGGATTCAACAAACTGCTCGATGTCGGCAAACGCCTCTGGCCGCGCGTGAAAGCGATGTTCGAGCAGCGCGCGCTCACGATTCTCGACGTGCAGCGGCGGCCGCGCGAGCACGATGAGACCTTTCGCCTGATCCAGGCCTTGATGGACTACGACGAATCATTTTTGAAGTGGAGATACACGCACATGCGGCTGGCGTTTCGCATCATCGGCGACAAAGTTCTGTCGCTGAAAGGCGTGCCGGCCGCTCAGCTCGAGGCCGGAACGCGCGAGCCGCTTTTTCCGGAGTTGTGGGACGCGATCAGCGAGCTCACGGCGGACTTCAAACCCACGTATTGAATCGATGGTTTCTTTTCTGGAAATCGATGTGTCGAACAGGCGAGAGAGAGACTAAGCTTCGATGGTTTTTGAGATGAATTTTTTTCGCTAAAACTTTCGGTTGCAGCCTTTACCAATTGGGTTGACGGTGAAAGACACCATCTGTATATTCGCTCACCATTGCCTGACGCGGGCCGGGAAGCAGCCTGACAGCGCCCCCTGCA
>DATKFO010000416.1:0-7865 GCA_035544355.1 Thermoanaerobaculia bacterium | reverse complement strand
CAAGAAAGAGGAGGTTGCCCATGTCCCGATCGATCCGACGATGCATCGTCGTTCTTGTCATGATCGTCCTGGCCACCCCGATCACCGTCCTCGCATGTCCTATCTGCAAGAAATCACCGAATGGTTGGGGGTTCTGTGGCTACGGTGGCATCGCTGGCGGTGTGAACTGTATTCAGGACGAGCCAGACCCTTGGAGCGGTAAGACGTACTGCCACCTTGAAGGGGTTTGTAACTGGCACGCTGGTGGCGGCGACGGCGGGGGCGTTGGCGGCCCCTATTATCCGGAAGGGGGCGACCCGTGGGGCCTCACGGCAGAGGGTTGCTCGACATGGACGGACACACCAAGCGAATGCGTCACCGCATATTGATCGGCGTCCGGATTGCCGTTGCGTTTGCCGTCGGCATGATCAGCACGGCCCCGCCATCGTTGGCGGGGTCGGACCAGAGCATCCCGGTCCGTATCGAGCCCCCGCAGCCAATCAACGCGATCACGCTTCGCAATGGCGATGACGTCCAGTCCGTCGATATTGTCGACGGAAAGGCACTCGTTCCGACCGAGTTGCCGTTGCCGTGGACGCTTGGCCTGAATCGCTTCGAGCCACTTGCGTACACACGTGATGATCTTGCGAAGGGAAACACGCTCGTCTTGCGCGAGCTCGGTGTGTTGCGCGGCACACTTCGCAGACCTTCGCCGAAGAGCGACGAGTCGTTTACGGTTCTCTTGCGCGTTTCGAACACGGACAAGGTCCAACCCATGGATGTCACTGTGAGCGCCGATGGCGCGTTCTCGATTCGCGTTCCAGCGGGAATCTACGAAGGAGCCGCGATCGGAACCGCAACCGCTACGCGAATTCGGTCGGGAATCGTGATTCAACCCGGCAAGCCCACGGATCTCGGAACACTCGAGTGTCAGCCTGCCGTGCCGGTTTCGCTGCGCGTGCTCGATGCAAAGACCGGCACTCCCCTGCCGAATGCAACGGTGACATGGGATCCGCCTGCTGTGCTCAATGCGGACGCTGCGCGGGTCCTTTACGCAAAGCGGTGGAGCGCATCGACAGACTTGCGCGGCGTGGCGCGTTTCAGCGCCGTGGGGCCACTCCCGATTCCTGTGCGATGGCGTATGGAGGCCAAAGGCTATTCGTCACAATGGGCGACCCGTCAAATTACGGAGAACGAGCGAATCACGCTCCCGGATGTCCGATTACGTCCGGCTCCGTCTCTTGTCGTGCGCGTGCACTTGCCCGCGACGCGTCGGGATCTCGACGGTGCGGGAATCGTTGCGGCCATTCAGGATCCGTCGACGCATCACTTCACTCCTGCGACAGGGGCGCCGCTTCGTGAAGGACAAATCAGGCTCGCTCTCCCCGGCTACGGGAAAGCGCGTGTTCTTGTAAAGAGCGCGACCGGAGCTCCACTCCTTTATCAGGACTTCGACGTTGACTCCGAAAGTCTTCCCGTCGATCTGACGCTGGAGCCATTGGAAATTCACGGCCGGGTCACACGACGGGATCAACCTGCCAGGGGAATCTACGTCTACTTGTCGGATCCTGAAGATGCGAGAGTGCAGCTCGCCAAAGCACCGGTTGATGACGACGGAGGGTACTCGCTTTCCACGTATCAGTCGGGCGATCTCTATTTGCACACAGTCAGCCGCGGCGGCGAAGGCCTCAGCGTCGGAAGTGTCTCGAAGAGACTGACGGCCGGCGGACGCGACGAGTATCGCGTCGACTTCGAACTACCGGCACTGGGTGCAGTGCTTCGTGTGATCGACGCAGCGTCAGGAGCGCCGCTACGCGCAACGGTCGAGCAGCAAATCGAGCTTCAAGACGGCACCACGTACTTCCGGCAAGGCGAAACGAATGCCGCGGGCCGCCTCGAATTGTCGGGCTATTCTGCGGGACTGGCCCGACTGCAGGTCCACGCCAAATCGCATCGCGCGCATTCCATCGAGATCCCCCTGCAGGACAATCCGGAGGACACGATCGTCGCGCTCGAACGAAGTGGCTCGATCACGGGACGCGTCGTCGACGCATTCGGCGCGCCGATTCGAGGCGCGAGGATCACGGGCGGCTACGCGTCCGAAACGGAGATGAATGGAGCGTTCATCGCCGCGACCGGCGCGAATGGACGATTCTCGTTCGACAGTGCGCCCGATCTCGGAACGATGTTCTACATCGCAGCACCGCGTCACGCGCTCGCGATCACGAGTCTTCACGAAGGCGAGAACGTCATCGTCCTTCAGCCGCCGGGCAGTGGCGTCGTGACGCTGCGGCCCGACAACGCGATGCCGGCGAACACCTATCTCGTCCTCGCAGCGCCTGCGGGCGGCACGATGATTCCTTTCGGCGCGCTCCAGGATCTCGCGGACGTCAACGGGATGAGCGCGTATCAGATGCAGGGAAGCCAGAAAGACGGCTCGATCGTGCTCCCGCAGTTCCTCGGCCCCGGAAAGTACGAGCTCTTCATCGCTCTCCAGGGCGGCAAGCCATTTCTGTATCGAAGGATCGGAACGATCACTTCGCCTGTTCAGCAAAACGTCGTCCTCGCATACGATTCCAAGTGAAGCCCGCAAGCGCCGGCACCCGCCACTCTTGCACCACCAACGCCTCACCACGATTTCTCCCCGCAACGCCGTCGTGACTTCCATCACCACCATGTCGGTCCTTTTCTTACATGCGCCGTAGGCGCGGCCCGATAGGCGGCGTCCGCGTTCCTCCGTACCGTGAGGGATGGAAACTTCCATGGAGAGGCGCGCTCGTTTGTTGTTCGTCGACCTCGAGCCGGCAAATGTGTCGGGCGCGATCGACGAGCTCATGCGTGAAGGGTTCACGATCGAGCATCGCATCGCGACGATCGCCGAGCTTGCGGACGCGCTCAAGGAACGCTGGTCCGCCGTCGTCGCGTCGCCGTTGAGCAACGGCGAGACGCTGCGCATCGTGCGCGCGCAGAATGCCGACGTCCCGTACCTTCGCTTTTCGGCGAACCTCGTGCACGAGCTGCGTGAGGCGCAGCTGCGCACCGAAGCGAAGCGACTCACGCGCGCGCTCGAAGAGAGCGATCGCCAGTATCGCCTTGCTTTTCTCAACGCGCCGATCGGCATCGCACACGCGGACGTCGACGGCAATCTGCTCATCGCCAACCCGCGCTTCTGCGAGATCATCGGCCATCCCTTCCCCGAGATCGCCGGCCGGCACTTCAACACGTTCAGCCATCCCGACGACGCGCAGCGCGTCCGGCAATTCCACGACGACGTTGTCGCCGGTACACGCGCGTCAGTGCGCTACGAGCGCCGCTACATTCGCAAGGACGGCACAAGCGTCTGGGCCTCAGTGACGCTCGCGCCGGTCGCCGAGCGCGGCAACGTCGTCTACGTGATGGCGCTCGTCGAAGACATCGATGAGCGCAAGCGCGCGGAAGAAGAACTACACGTTCGCGCGATCCAGCAGAGCGCGATCGCGGAGCTCGGATTGCTCGCGCTGCGCAAGCTCGATCAGAGCGTGCTCGATCGCGCCTGCGAGCTCGTGCGCACCGGACTCGGCGTCGAAAGCTCACTCTTCATCTCGCTCGAGGAAGACGGACGGACGATGCGCGATCGCGCGGGAAACATCCGCACGAACATGCCTGTCGCGAACGTCGACGAAACGACGCACGCGGGATCCACCATCCTCGCGGGCGAGCCGGTGGTCATCGAGGACTACTCCGTCGACGGACGCATGCCACGCAACGAGCGGGCGCTCGCGCACGGCGTCGCCGGCGGCGTGATGGTTCCGGTCGCGAGCGGCGCGCGCAAATTCGGCGTGCTCTCCGCGCACACGAAACACGTGCGTCCCTATCACCCCGCCGACGTGCACTTCATGCAGTCGCTTGCGAACATCCTTGCCGACGCGTTCGAGCGCGAGCGCGGACGCGCGGCGCTCGCCGAATCGGAAGAGCGCTATCGCGAAGTCGTCGAAGGCGCGTCGGAAGTCATCTTCACCACCGACGCGCAGGGACGCTTCCTCTCGCTCAACGCCGCGTTCGAAAAAATCACCGGCTTCAAACGCGAAGACTGGATCGGCCGTTCGTCCGGAGAGCTCATCGCCACCGTCGACGGAGTAAAAGGCACGAGCCTCATCAGCACGGTCGTCAAAGACCAGATCCCGCAATCGAACGAGATCTGGGTTGCGGCGCGCGATCGCAACGTCCTCGCCGACATCGCCGCGGTGCCGAAGATCGAGAACGGCCGCACCGTCGCCGTGTTCGGATTCGCGCGCGACATCACCGAAACGCGCCGCGCGCGCCACGAGCGCCAGCAGCTCGCGCGCAATCTCGAGCTGCTGCTGCAATCGACGATCGAAGGCATCTTCACGCTCGACGTCGAGGGCAACTGCCGCATGGTCAATCGCGCCGCCGCCGAAATGCTCGGCTACGCACCCGAGGCGCTCCTCGGCCACCACCTGCACGACTTCGTGCACGACGGCAACGAATCGGCCTGTCTCATCTTGAACGCGATCCGCAGCGGTGCCGCAAGCGTCGTGACGAGCGATTCCTTTCGACGCGCAGACGGCTCGACGTTCCCCGTCGAATATTCGGCCGCGCCGATCGTCGAGCACGACACCGTCATCGGCGTCGTCGTGAATTTCACCGACGTCACCGACCGCCGCAAGCTCGAATCGCAGCTCGAGCAAGCGGGCCGCCTCACGAGCCTCGGCCGCCTCGCCGCCACGATCGCGCACGAATTCAACAACGTGCTCATGGGCATCTCGCCGTTCGTCGAAGTGCTGCGCCGCGGCACGACGCCGGAGAAAGCGGCGAGCGCGCTCGAGCACGTCGGCAACGCGATCAAGCGCGGCAAGCGCATCACCGACGAGATCCTCCGCTTCACGCAGCCGGCCGATCCCGTGAAAGTGCGCATCGCCGTCGACTCCTGGCTGCGCGGCGTCGAGAGCGAAGCGCGCTCGTATCTCGATCCGTCGAAATACGCGATCGCGCTGATGATCGAAGACACCGGGCTCGCGGTCGCGGGCGATCCGAATCAACTGCATCAGGTCTTCGCGAATCTCATCGTCAACGCGCGCGACGCGATGCCGGACGGCGGCCCGATCATCATCGCCGCGCGCCATGAATCGCCCGGCACGCGCTTCCGCTACGGCGTCGTCGAGAGCCCGCAGCGCTACGCCCATTTCGTCGTGCAGGACTCCGGCATCGGCATGAAGCCCGAAACGCTGCGCCACATTTTCGAGCCGCTCTTCACGACGAAGAAAAACGGCACAGGCCTCGGCCTCGCGGTCTCGCATCAGGTCATCGCGCGGCACGGCGGCCACGTGTTCGTCGAGAGCGAGCCCGGCGCCGGAACATCGTTCCACCTCTTCATCCCGCTGATGGAAACCGTCGAAGCGAAGCGCACGCGCGTGCTGCTCGTCGAAGATGAACAGCCGGTCGCGAGCGGCATCGCCGCGCTGCTCGAGATCGAAGGGATGGAAGTCGAGATCGCGGGCAACGGCGCCGAGGCGATCGAGATCGGCGCGCGGTGGAGCGCGGACGTGATCGTGATGGATGTCGGGCTGCCCGACTTCAGTGGTCCCGAGGCTTATCGGCGGATGGAGACGGAGGTGCCGGTGATCTTTGCGACCGGCGATCCGCACGACGAGCGCTTCGCAGACATCCTCGGCCGCGTGGGCGTCTCGGTGTTGATCAAACCGTTCGAGATCGGCGATCTCAGCGCCGCGATTCGAAAGGCCGTGCGGCCATGAAGCAGAACGCCGACGACGGCAACCGAACGAAACGCGCGCGGCGCATCCGGAGCAAGCTGCGCAAGCACGCACGCCTGCGCGACATCGTGACCGAGCTCTCGACCGAGTTCATCAACTTCGGCGGCGACGACATCGATGCGCGCATCCACGACGCTCTGCGCCGCGTCGGCGAGTTCGCCGGCGTCGATCGCAGCTACGTCTTCGTCATCTCCGACGATCGCACGCGGATGTCGAACACGCACGAGTGGTGTTGCGCGGGAGTCGCGCCGGAGATCGCGAACATGCAGGACGTGCCGCTCGAATCGTTCGGCTTGTGCATGAGCCGCATTCTCCAGCGCGAGGTGCTGCAGATTCGCCGCGTCTCCGAGCTGCCCGACGACGTTCCGGACAAAGCGCAGCTCGCGGAGCAGGGAATCCAGTCGCTGCTCTCCGTGCCGATCGTTTCGAAAGACGTCGTGATCGGCTTCTTCGGCTTCGACGCCGTTCGTTCCGAGCGGCGCTGGACGAGCGACGCCGTGTCGCTATTGAAAATCGTCGCGTCGATCTTCGGCAACGCGATCGAGCGCATGCGCTCCGATCGCTCGCTGCGCCGCGAAAAAGAATTCGCCGCCAGCGTGATCGAGAGCGCGGGAAGTCTCCTCGCGGTGCTGACCGCGGACGGCGTGTGCAAGCGGCTCAACGCGCGCTTCACCGAGCTCACCGGCGTGAACGTCGAGCGCATGAACGAGATCGGCTGGGCCGCCCTCGTGCCGGCCGAGCATCACGCCGCCGCGCGCACGGCGATGAGCAATGCGCTCAGCGGCGACGTCGTGCAATTCGAGTGTCCGCTGCGCGCCGCGAACGGCGACGTGCGCACGATCTTCTGGAACACGACGCCGATTCGCAGCGACAGCGGCATCGCCGATCACGCCGTGCTCGCCGGCACCGACCTCACCGAGGTGCGGCTGCTGCGCGAAGAGCTCGCGCAATCGCGGCGCATCGAAGGACTCGGCCGCGTCGCCGCCACGATCGCGCACGAATTCAACAACGTGCTGATGTCGATCTCGCCGTGGGCGGAGATCATCGTGAAACGCCCCGATCGCGTCGAAGACGTCTCGCGCGCGGCGGAACGCATCTCGCGCGCGGTGAAACGCGGCGGCGGCATCACCGCCGCCGTCACGCGATTCGCACGCCCCGCGGAGCCGGTGCTCCGCGACCTGCGCGCCGACGAGTGGACGTGCGCGCTCGTGGATGACATGCGCGAGCTCGTCAACGAGCGCTCGCGCCGGCGCGTGCAGATCGAGGGAATCTGCAGCAGCGAAGCGAGCGTGCTCGCCGATCCCGCGCAACTGCACCAGGTCTTCAGCAATCTCGTTCTCAACGCCGTTGACGCGATCGCCGATCACGAGAATGGCAGCGGCCGCGTCGCGATCTCCGTCGAGAAAGTCGCGAGTCATGAACGGCTGACCGCGCTCGAATCCGATTCCGTGCGCTGGGTGCATTGGCAGGTGTGCGACAGCGGCACCGGAATTGCGCCCGCTGCTCTGGAGCGCATCTTCGAGCCGCTCTTCACCACGAAGAAGAAAGGAACAGGACTCGGACTCGCCGTGGCTCATCAAATCATTCAGGCGCATCGCGGAACGATCGCGGTGGACACGGCGGCCGGCCGCGGAACGACGTTCCACGTCTTCCTGCGAAGTGTGGAACCGGCGTGAGCGCGCATCCCGTGATTCTGCTCGTCGACGATGACCGCGATCTGCTCGCCGGTCTCTCCCTCGCGCTCGCGCGCAGCGATCGCTCCGTCATTTCGTGTCAGGACATCGAGTCGGCGAAGCTGCTCATCGAAGCGCTGCCGATCACGCACATCGTCAGCGACGTCCGCCTCACCGGCCCCTTCGAATACGAAGGCCTCGGCCTCGTGCAGTACCTGCGCGAGCGTTCGCCGGAGACCGTCGCGATTCTGATGACCGGCGCGTTCACGCCGGAGCTCGCGACCGAAGCGCAGAATCGCGGCTCGGTGGCCGTGCTGCAGAAACCGTTCTCGATCGACGATCTCGAAGCCGTGCTCGATCGCTTCGAGCGCAACGCGCCGCACGACGGATTGCCCGAGCTGATGGAGATCCCGCTGCTCGACGAGATCATTGCGAGCGATCA
>DATKFO010000415.1:0-5833 GCA_035544355.1 Thermoanaerobaculia bacterium | reverse complement strand
CGAAAACTGACCAAAGCTGACTGGACGCGCAACTGCGTGACCGTGCAACCTCGCAACCCGTCACGCGCTACCCAAAGCGGCGGCATGGCCGCCGCACTCCACAGCTAACTCTTCGATGCGCCGCGCGAGCTCGTCGCGCGTGATGATGAAGCGATCGTAACGCGTCGCGGGATCGTCGGGGCCGTACGACGGATCGACGATCGGCCAGTGCTCGATGCGTTTCGCGCCGGGCCAGTTCGGACAGTCGGCCGCGGCGGAATCGCAGACGGTGACAACGACGTCGAACGGCTCGTTGAGGAACTGGTCGGCGCCCTTGGAGACGGCGTCGTGAATGTCGACGCCGAGGTCTGCCATCGCGCGGAGGGCGAGCGGATGGACCCAGCCTGCAGGGCGCGAGCCGGCGGAGACGGGATCGATCACGTCGCCGTGAAATGCACGCGCGATCGCTTCCGCCATCTGTGAGCGTGCGGCGTTGCCGGTGCAGAGAAAGAGAATTTTTTTCTTCATGGTGCGAGGCGCTCGATGATCCAGTCCTTCGGCTCACGCAGACGATAGCGCATGCGATCGTGCAGGCGATCGGCGCGTCCCTGCCAGAACTCGAGCTCGACGGGGATCACGCGATAGCCGCCCCAGTGCGGCGGACGCGGGATCGGCAGATCGCGATACGTCGTGTCGATCTCGTGGAAGCGCTGCTCGAGATCGCCGCGTCCGCAGCTGATGACCGCGCTCTGGCTCGACGTCCACGCGCCGATCTGACTGCCGCGCGGGCGCGTGGCCCAATACTCGTCCGATTCTTCTTCCGTGACTTTCACCGCCACGCCGTCGACGCGCACCTGACGCTCGAGCACCGCCCAGTAAAAGCAGAGCGCGACGCGCGGGTTCTCATGGATCTGCTCCGCCTTGTGGCTGTGGTAATTCGTGAAGAACACGAATCCGTGCTCGCCGAACTCTTTGAGCAGGCAAACGCGCGCACTCACAACGCCGTCGGCGCACGTCGCCACCGTCATCGCTTCGGGAAGCAGCGGCTGGTGCTGCTTTGCCTCCTCGAACCAGCGGCCGAATTGCGTGAAGGGATTCGGATCGAGCTCGTTCTCGAGCAGATGTGCGTTCACAAAAGACTCCTCTCGCGCAGCAGACGATCGATTTTGCGGACGACGCGTGTCGACTCGGGCGCGTTCATCAGCGCTTCCGCGCGATCGAGCGGCAGCCAGGCCAGCTCGTTCGACTCCGCGCGATCGATGGTGATCGCTTCCGGTGCGGCCGTGCGTGCGATGTATCGCACATCGAAGTGATCGTGATCCGGCTCTCCCCTGCCGGCGGGGATGCGATGCACGTCGACGTCGAGGATCGCCGGGATTCGTTGGCCGATCGGGATGAGCTCGAGATCGCCGAGTCCCGATTCTTCGCTGCCTTCGCGCAATGCCGCTTCGTGCGGCAACTCGCCGGCTTCGACGTGACCGCCCATCTGCAGCCAGCGATCGAGACGGCGGTGATGATGCAGCAACAGCCGCTCGCTCGCGGGATCGACGATGTAGCAGCTCGCGGTGACGTGACCCGGCGCGAAGTGCGCGCGCGAGAAGACGTCGTCCGCGGTGGTCAACAAGTTGACGAGCGATTCGAGGTCGCGCGCTTCGGCGTCATCGGCCGGAGCGTGGACTCGGAGCTGCGCGAGAAGCTGGTCGTTTCGAGGCATCAGTGCGACGGGAACCAATGATAGAGGAAGAAGTAGACGAGCACGCCCGTCACGGAGACATACATCCAGAGCGGGAACGTCCAGCGCGCGATGGCGCGATGCCTCGCGACGCGCATCTTCAATCCGTTGCGCACGGAGAGGATGGCGAGCGGAACAATGGTGATCGCGAGAATCGTGTGCGACGTGAGGATCGTGAGGTAGAGCGTCTTCCATCCGCCCGTGCCCGCAAAACGCGTGACGAGGCCGTGGCGCAACGAGTGATACGTCACGTAGCTCGCGAGAAACAGCAGCGACGTCGTGCACGCAGCGAGCATGAATCGCCTGTGCTGTGCGATGCGCTTTTTCTTGATCAGGACGTACGCGATGAGGAGGAGAACACCGCTCAGGCCGTTGAGGAACGCGTTCCACGCGGGGAAAAGGCTCACTCTTCCCCCACCAACTCATTGATTGTCTTCGCGACGTGCTGCGCGAGATCGCCGTCCGTGCCGCCGTAGTACTCGCGGATCATGCCGTTCTTGTCGGCGACCGCGAATTTGCTGCTGTGCAGCAGCGCCTCGCCGCCCGGCGCGGGATCGCCCGCGGCGAGTTTGAAGCCTTCGACGGAGAGCCGCACGATCGTCGCGCGATCGCCGGTGAGAAACATCCAGCGATCGTCGTTGCGCACGCGCTTCGCGTATTCGTTGAGCACCGCGGGTGTGTCGCGCGTGGGATCGACGCTGATCGAGACGAAGCGCACCGGCGCGTCCTTCGCGATCTGTTTCGTCAGCGCACGCATGTTCGACGTCATCATCGGACACGTGCCCGTGCAGCTCGTGAAGACGAAGTCGTATACGGTCACGTAGCCCTTGTTCGATGCGAGGCTCACGCTCTTCCCCGCCTCATTCACGAGCGTGACGTCGGGAACGGGAAAGAGCTTCGGGAGGTCGGAGTGTTTGCGGCAGCTCGTGATCAGGAGCGCCAGAGCGATGAGAACACGCAACGACTTCATCACGCGATCACGAGCAGCAACATCACCGTGAGCAGATACAGATTCGAGATCATGAACAGCATCCGCGCGCGGCGCATCGTGCGATCGAAGAAGAACTGGATCGCGGCGACGAGCAACGCGGCACCAGCGGCCGAAGCGCCGATGAGGTAGGCGGTGCCGGTCATGCCGAGGAGGGCGGGGGCGATGCTGAGTGGGATGAGTGCGAGCGTGTAGAGAATGGCCTGGCGCGCGACCGAGGTGCCGTCGCCGTCGCGCACGGAGAGCATCGCGAATCCGGCGCGGCCGTAGTCTTCGCGATAGATCCAGCTGATGGCCATGAAGTGCGGCAGCTGCCAGAAAAACAAGATGCCGAACGCGATCCAGCCGCCGATGCCGAGCGCGCCGGTTGCCGCAGTCCATCCCATCAGCGGAGGCACTGCGCCGGGAATCGCGCCGATGATCGTGCAGATCGTCGACACGCGCTTGAGCGGCGTGTAGACGAAGATGTAGCTCGTGAGCGTGAACGCACCGAGCAACGCAGTCAGCCAGTTGACGGCGATGCCGAGGTAGATCGTGCCGATGATCGCGATTCCCGACGAGAACACGAGCGCCGCGCGCGGCGAGATGCGCCCGTCGGGCAGCGGCCGCGTGCGCGTGCGCTTCATCTTCGCGTCGTGCTCGCGCTCGACGTATTGATTGAGTGCGTTGGTGCCCGCGGCGACGAGCGCGGTGCCGATCAGCGCGTTGACGAGCAGCAGCGGATCGACGTGACGCGCGCCGAACAGGAATCCCGCGGCGGTGGTGATCAGCACCATCAGCACGATGCGGGACTTCGACAGCTCGAGATAGTCCCGAACGACGCCGTGATGCGAAACCGCCGGAGAAATTGCACTCATGCCGCGACCTCGGCCGCCACAAGCGGAATCGCAGCCGACTTCTTCCACGAAAGCGTGCGCGCCGTGATCGCGAGGATCAGCGAGAGCGCGAGCGTGAGCGCGCCCATCATCACGTGCAGGCTGGTGATGTGCGGCTGCTTGCCGCTCCAGATCGTGTAGCCGCCGAGCATGATCTGCGTGGGCACGACGAGCAGCAGGAAGTGCACGATCACGCGCAGCGGATGATTGCGTTCATAGCGCAAGAGACGCAACGCGACGACGAGCACCATGATCGCGACGGCAACACCGCCAATACGATGAATGTATGCGGCGATGATTTCTTTCGACGCGAATGCGGGAACGAGCTTTCCGAACGAGAGCGGGAAATCGGGAATCGCGAGACCCGCGCCGAGGTGACGCATCAGCGCGCCCGCGAGAATCTGCAGATAGACGAGCGCGACGAGCGCGGACGTCATGCCGGTCGGTGCGTCGCCTTTTTCGATCGCGCGCACGTGCAGATACGCATCCGACGTGTAGTACGCGATCGCGACGTTGAGGCAGAAGAAGATCTCCGCGAGTCCTGCGTGCGCGATCGAGATCGGCTTCGGCAGCAGGAAGAGCACCGTGAGTCCGCCGAGGACTCCCTGGGCGATGACGGCGCCGACGGATAGCCAGCCGAGCATGCGCACGTGGCGTTTCGGCTCGCGAAGCTGCAGCCAGATCGCCTGGATCACGGTGAGCAAGCCGACGGTCGCGGCGATCATGCGATGGCCGTGCTCGTAGAAGATCCCGCCGACCATCGGCGGCATCACCATGCCATACGAAAGCGGCCAGTCAGGAACGGCGAGACCGGAGCCGGTCGAGGTGACCATCGCGCCGGCGAAGATGAGAAACAGCGTCGAGGCCGCGACAAATTTGGCGAACCGGCGCAGCCAGATCGGGGTTTCGTCGTGGATGAGACGGAGGCGGAGACGATTGGCTTCGATGGTGTCCTTCATGGGAGTTGGCAGTTGGCAGTGAGCAGTTTGCAGTAGGCGGTGGCTGTTTCTGCCCACTGCCTACTGCCAACCAAGATCACGTATGCGCTGGAGCCTCCGCTGCTGGCGCGGGTGCCGCCGGTTCCGCGGGTGCCGCCTGCGGCGCCGCGGCGGGCGCCGGTGTGGCAGGAGCCGCGGTCACGGGCGCGTTCTCTTTGAGCCACGCCTCGAAATCCTGCTTGGTTTGCACGACGAGATAGCCCTTCATGTTCGCGTGGCCGATGCCGCACAGCTGCGCGCAGGCGATGTTCCACTCCTCGCCTTTCGGCGTCGCGTGAACGGGCGTGAAGTGGATCGGCACTTCCATCCCCGGAATCGCGTCCTGCTTCACGCGCATCACCGGCAGGCCGAAGCTGTGGATGACGTCCTTCGAGCTGAGTCGCACGATGACCGCGCGATTCAGTTCGATATGAAGTTGATTGACCGTCATGACGTCGTCTTTGCCGTTCGGATCGTTGGGGTCGAGACCGATCTGGTTCGTGTCGGTGATGAACTTCGGATCTGCTTTCCCGAACACGTGATCGGGGCCGGGATAGTGAATGTTCCAGTTGAACTGCTGCGCAATGACGCGGATCTCGAGGGGATTGGTCTCCGGCCCGGGCGGCGTCGTCCAATTCGACCACGCCGGAATCGAGATGCCGAACAGCAGCACGAGCTCGACGACCGCAACGGCGATCTCACCCCACGTCGAGACGTGCGATTTCGTTCCGTGATAATCCGCTTTCGGATGATTGCTCGCGCGGAAACGGATGAGCATGTACGCGAACAGCGCGCCCCAGATCACGAAGAGGATCAGCATCAGCCAGTGCACGTACGCATTCAGCTCGTCGAGCCGCGGCCCGTGCAGCGAGTAATCCGGCGGCATGTATTGCGCGAGGAAATCTTTCACTGAGCTCCTCCAGTCGTGATTCGTGATCGGTGATCGGTGATCGTGGAGGCGCTTCCCTGATCACCGAGCACTGAGCACCGATCACGGATTCTCAACGATATGAAACTGCTCACGTAACCTCCGCATCGCTTTCGCTCTGCGCCAGAAGCTGATGAAGAGCGCGGCGAAGCCGATCTGCACGAGCCCGACGATGCCGAGCAGGAACCAGACTCCGTTGTTCGCTCCCTTCACCAGCGGCGAGCCCGGCGCACCATAGCAGACGGGACATGCGAGCGAAACTTCGGGGACGAAAAGCGCGGCGAGCACCAAAACGGCGACGATCGTTCTCATGGCAGCTCCTTCAGCTTCCGAAAGACCCGCTTTCCGTAGATC
>DATKFO010000414.1:0-3489 GCA_035544355.1 Thermoanaerobaculia bacterium | reverse complement strand
CACCCTACCGCCGCCCGCTCAGGACGACACTGAGGGCCTACTGCTCACTGCCTACTGCCCACTACCTACTTCAGGTGATCGCGCAGCGCTCGCTCGTTGCTCATCGCATCAGTGTACGGCGATGCGGTATGTGTACGTCGTCAGGAGGTGTTCTTGTCCGCGATCGATCCCGAACACCGCGACCTGAAAGTTGCCCGTGCGCACCAGCTCGCGAGGCACCTGAACCCGGAACGCTCGATCGGGACTGCGCTCAATGTGCTCGGTCCACAGCGGGCGCGGCGGCTCGGGGTCCGCATCGCGGATCTCGACGCGATAGTCCTTGAACAGCGCGTCATCGTAGGCCGCGAGCGTGAGCGACACCGATTCGTCGTGCACAGCGACCGTCGCCGGCGAATGAATCCCGCGCTCGCCATCGGGATTCAGTAAGAGCTCCTTGACGACACGCGTTTGCCAGAACTGAAACCACAGTCCGCTGAAGACGAGCGCCATTGCAGCGGCAATGGCCACGGGCCAGAACTGCACACCGCGAGCGGATGGCGGATGAACCTGCGATTGCAGCGACGCAAAGCGTCGCGCGATCTCGTGCTCGGACAGATATCCGGGATCGCCCGGTGCCACATCATCCTCGGGGAACGGCTCACTGATGATGCGTGCGAGCTCCGGATAGCAGAGCAGCGATTCTCGAACGCGCTCGGCCTGTTCCTCCGACAGCTCTCCGCGCGTCAATGCCGATGCCTGTTCAAACGACGGCGGCTCGCCGAGCCGCTCGCGGTCTGCAGCCGTCATCTCGTCGACGACCGCCTGCCAAATCGATTTCGTGATCATGGTTGTTTCTCTCCCAGTTGCTCGCGCAGATACCGCTTCGCGTCCCGCAACCGCGATTTCACCGCGTCCAGGCTGATGCCCAGAAACTTCGCGATGGCTTTGTATGACATGTCGTGGAGCGACAGGAGCAGGACGTCTCGTTGTCCTTTCGAGAGACCGCCCATCGCCTTCTCGAGTTGCTCCGTCCGCATTGCCGTCTGTTCGACTTCCGCGTAATCCGGCTGTGGCGCAGCAGCCACCTCGCCCAGCATGATCTCGGGATCGTCGAGATCGACGATCGGCGCGTTCCGCTTCGCGGTCTTGCGTGCCCTCACCCAGTTGTACAGCACGTTCCGCGCGATCGTTTGCAGATACGGCCACTCGTCCTCGCCGCGGCACTTCTCGATATTTTCATAGAACCGCTTGAACGCTTCCTGCGCGAGATCGTGCGACTCGTCGTCGGACACGCGGTTCGCGCGGTAAAAGCGCCAGACGCGCGCGTAGTACTTGCGATAGACCGTCTCGAATCGTTCGCCTTTGGTCATCGTCGGATTCCGTTTCCGCGAAGCGAGTATCTTATGGATTGCATGAAGCAGCTCACGATCTTCGTCCTCTGCGCCTTCGCAATTGCGTGCAATCGGGAAGACACGGAACGCGAAGTTAAGTGGCCCCGCAGCCTGAAAGCGCGGTTCAGCGTGAACAGGGATTGGAGGGAATGTCGGACAACGCTTCAGCCGGAACATGTCGTCGCGGAAACAATCTGCGGCCCGATTCCCACATTCAACGACCCTTGTGACCCCATCGATACGCACGCTGGTGCCCTACGCGTTCTCGTCTCCCGGCCGGACTGCACAGACGATGCGATCGACGCACTGCAGCGATTCGCCGCAAGGGAAGCGAGCGCGATGAGCGATCTCGCGGCCGCCTATCTCGTGCGCGCGGAGCGGCACGACCAGCCGGCCGACTTTCTTCTTGCGCTCGACGCCGCGGACCAGGCACTGGCCGTGGACCGCGGGAATCGCGGCGCTCTCTTCAACCGCGCATTGGCACTCGAAGCGCTCGGCCTGACGACGCAAGCGATTGCGGCATGGGATGACTTCATCCGGACCAGAGAACCGCTGTGGATTGACGAAGCAAGGCAGCATCGCGACGAACTGACGCGCATTCGCGCCGAAGACAGCGAGCTCATATGGGCCAACGCAATGAAGCAATTGCCGGACGCGTTACGCGCTCATAATCAGAGAGCCGTCAGCCGCCTCATCGAACGGTTCCCTGCAACCGCGGAGCGCTATTTCGAGGATGTGGTGCTGACGCAATGGGCGAGTGAGCCGGCGCCCGAACATCTCGAACAGGCTCGGATATTTGCAGGTGCGCTGCAAGCGCGCATTCGTGACCACTTTGCACTCGACGTCATCGCAGCGATCGAGCGCTCAAAAGATCCGAGCGCGTTGCGAGCTGCGCACTTCGCATTGAACGACGCACATCTCCATAGCAGGGAGGCGCCTAAGCCGGCTCTCGCGAAGGCCGCGCAGATCTTCGAGAACGCCGGAAGTCCGCTTCGCTTTTCGGCACGCGCGATCATCGCGAATGCGAAAGGCGACATCGAAACGCTGGACGTCGTCGGACGCGCAGCCGCCGCAAAAGGCTATCGACTCGTCCCGGCGTTCACGCATCATTTGCGCGCCCATCTTCTCTGGCAGCCCGGCCGCCTTACCCAGTCGCTCGGCGAGTGCGACGCTGCGTACGAGGCATTCAACGCCCTGGATGATCGCCAGTCCGTCGCGCAGATTCTTTCCTTGCGAACTGGCATCTACCGCCTGCTTGGCCATCGCGACCTCTCGTGGCGCGACGCGTATCAGGCCGTTCACTTGCTCCCGAACGTGCCGCATTACCAATCAAAGCACCTCATCCTGGGAGAAGCTGCCGCAACGGCGGTCGATCTCGGTCACACACGCATCGCACTGGAGTATCAGAGCTCCGCGATTCTGATGCTTCAGAACGAGATTACGGAGCATCCCGAGCTCATCGAGGATCTGCATCAGAATCTCGGCGTCGCGCTTCGCGAGCGCGCTGCCGTCGAGCTTCGCAATGGGCACACTGATCGTGCACAAAAAGACCTCAACGAGTCACTCATTTATGAACATGAGGGCGGCCGCGAAGCACCGCTGGCACGGATGGCCGAGTTGCGCGGACAGAGCCTGCTTGCATCGAATCCCGCTCAGGCCGTTTCGCAATTCACGGAAGCACTCGCTCATTCGGAAGGCGATCTCCGCACGTTCCGTGCGAGTTTGTATTTCCAACGCTCCAATGCTCGACGGCGTCTTGGCCAGAAAACTCAGGCGAAAGCGGATCTCGAAGAGGGTCTGCGCGAGCTCGCCGAGGAGGAAGTCAGCCTGCTGCAGGGGCACCGCCTCGGCCAATTCGAAAAACTCTGGAGCCGATACTTCGATCGGTTCCAGGACAGCTACCGCCTGCTCGTGCAGCTGCTCATCGAAGATGGCAACAACGATGACGCGTTCCGATATGCGGAGCGTGCACGCGCGTTCGAGCCTCTCAATCTGATCCTGAATCTCACAACGCTGCCTGAGGACGCTCGCGCATGCGGTCGCGCCGAACTGCAGGCGGCACTTCTTCCGGGCACGTATCTGCTCGAATACCTGACGCTCGAGGATCATGCGTACGTAT
>DATKFO010000413.1:0-3539 GCA_035544355.1 Thermoanaerobaculia bacterium | reverse complement strand
GGGATTGGTGGCGGGAGGAGTCAAAGGATGAACATTTGGAGTGCGGCAGCCATGCTGCCGCTTTGGGTCGCTCTCCAAAGCGGCGGCATGGCCGTCGCACTCCAAAACTGGACTTCGCATCCCTCTGACGCCGTCACGATGAATCTCAGCCGCGACGGCGAAGCACTCCGCATCGATTTCGATTTCCACGGCCACGCCGGCTACGCGATCGCGCGCAAGTCCGTCGATCTCGAGCTGCCGCCGAATTACCAATTCGTGTTTCGCGTGCGCGGCGAGACGCCGCCGCAGAATCTCGAATTCAAATTGATCGACGCGAGCGGCGACAACGTCTGGTGGCTCAATCGCCGCGACTTCGTCTTTCCGCGCGAGTGGACGACGCTGAAAACGAAAAAGCGGCAGATCGGATTCGCATGGGGACCACGCGGCGGCGGCGAAATTCAGCACGTCGCGTCGATGGAGATCGTCGTCACCGCCGGCAGCGGCGGCAAGGGCACGGTCTGGATCGACGACGTGCGTCTCGAGCCGCTGCCGGTCATCGACGACAAGCCGCTGCGTTTCACCACAAGCGAAATCGACCTCGGCGAAACCCGCGAGATCGGAGGATTGGAAGTCATCGGACCGCGCGAGTTCACGGCGATCGTCGACGGCGTCGCACATCGATCGACCTCGCGCTTCCTCTGGCTGCCCGATGCCGAAGCGCGAAACCTCCGCATCGAAGGCGACGGCGTGCGCGAAGTCATCGTGCAGCCCCCCACGTGGGCGCCGACGATCAATGATTTCTACGCGATCGTCGCGAAGGACGCGCCACGCGGTGCGTACCCGCGCTACTTCCGCGGCGAGCAGACGTATTGGACCGTGATCGGCGCAGAAGACTCGGAAGCCGAAGCGCTGATCGGCGAGGACGGCAACGTCGAGCCGTACAAAGCCGGCTGGTCGCTCGAGCCGTTTCTCGAAATCGGCGGCAAGACGATCACGTGGGCCGATGCGACGATCACGCAATCGCTGCTCGACGGCGATCTGCCGATTCCGACCGTCACGTGGAAACACAAAGACGTGACGCTGACGATGACCGCGGCGGTGAGCGAGTCGTCGATGTTGATGCTGCGCTATCGCGTGAAAGGCAGCGCGACGCTGCGCCTCGCATTTCGAAAGTTTCAGGTGAATCCGTCGACGCAATTCCTCAACACCGTCGGCGGCGTCTCGAAGCTCGAACCGCCGTCCGACACACTGATTTATCCGAACGCGAAGGAAGTGAATCTCACGTTTCCGCTGCGCGACCACGCAACGGCGCAACCGATCGCGCTCATCGCCGAACGCTGGCGCGCGAAACTCGACAAGACCGCGATCGTCATCCCCGGCGCGCCCGAAATCGCGGACACGATCCGCACGAACATCGCGTACACGCTCATCCATCGCGACGGCCCGTCGCTGCAACCCGGCTCGCGCTCGTACGAGCGCGCCTGGATCCGCGACGGCGCGCTGATCTCCTCCGGCCTCCTCCGCCTCGGCTACATCGACGAAGCGAAAGCCTTCGCGGAGTGGTTCGCGCCGTTCCAATTCGACGACGGAAAAGTCCCGTGCTGCGTCGACCATCGCGGCGCCGATCCCGTCCCCGAAAACGATAGCCACGGCGAGTTGATCTTCCTCGTCGCCGAAATCTGGCGCACCACCGGCGACCTCGCATTCGTGCGCAAGCTCTGGCCGCACGTCGATCGCGCCGCGCGCTACATCGAACAGCTCCGCGCGCAGAATCACGGCGAGTTCGAAGGCCTCGTCACCGAATCGATCAGCCACGAAGGCTACTCCGCGAAACCGGTGCATTCGTACTGGGACGATTTCTTCGCGCTCAAAGGGATGACTGACGCCGTGACGCTCGCGCACGCACTCGGACTCGAAGACCGCCGCCGCGAGCTCGCCGCACAAGCCGCCGATTTTCGCAACGACCTCGGCGCCTCGATCCGCCTCGTCATCGATCGACAACATCTTGACTACGTCCCCGCATCCGTCGAGCTCGCGGATCTCGATCCATCCGCGACCGCGATCGGCGTCTCGCCGCTCGGACTCCTCTCGCTGCTACCCGAGCGCGAATTGCAACGAACGTTCGAGCACTACTTCGCTTCGATCGCGAAACCGCGCGACGCCTACACGCCGTACGAAATGCGCATCATCGGCGCGCTGATCCGCGCCGGCGATCGCAAGCGCGCGCTGCAGCTCGTCGACCGCTTCATGGCCGACCGCCGCCCCGCCGCGTGGAACGAGTGGGCCGAAGTCGTCGGCACCGAATACCGCAAGCCGCGCTTCATCGGCGACATGCCCCACGCCTGGATCGCCTCCGACTTCATCCGCTCCATCCTCGACGCCTTTGCCTACGACCGCGAAGACGGCGCACTCGTCATCGGCGCCGGCGTCCCACAGCGCTGGATCGGCAACGGAACATTGCATGTGGGTCCGCTGCGCACGTACAGCGGAACCATCGATGTGCGCATGCACCGCGAAGGCGAGCGCGTCGTCGTCGATCTCGCTGGCACCGCGAAAGCGCGGCCGATCCTCGTGCGATCGCCGTTCGATGACGGTCGGGAAGAGATCGTGAGGGGCCTTCCTGCGCGCGTTACGTTCTGACCCTCCGCTGTGTCTCACCTCCATGCTGCGAAAAACGATCGCAATTGCATTGCTCTGCGCCGCGACGGCGAGCGCCACGACCATCGCGCCGATGGATTTGAAGGAGCTGCCGCGCGATGCGACGCTCATCGTCATCGGATATGTCATGACCGTCAGGACGGTAACCAAAGATGACCGGCTCCTCGAAGCCGTCGCGACGATCAAAGTGACGTCGGTGCTCAGCGGCTCGCGCACGACGCCGAGCACCGTGCGCATTCGCCTTCGCCGCAGCTTCATCAACTTCGATCGCTGGCTCGCACCAACGGACAGCGGCGTGTTTTTTCTGATCCGGTCGGACAACGGACAATTCGAAGCCGCGTATCCCGGCGCCTTCGCGCTGTTCGAGAAAGGAATCGTGGAAAAACCATGATCTGTCGCGTGCGCATTACGACGTCGTGTCTAGGAGTGCGGTGACGAAGTCACCGCTTTCTGATCCGGATAAGAAAGCGGTGGCTTTGCCACCGCACTCCTAAACTCACCAGCGCGTCGGGTACGTCCCGAGCACCTTCACCTGATCCGCCATCGAGCGCAAATTTTCCAGCGCGCGCGTGAGCGGCTCCTCGGTCGCGTTGCCCACGACGTCGAGATAGAACGCGTACTCCCACGGCTTGCCTTCGATCGGGCGCGATTCGATTTTGGTGAGATCGATCTCCATCAGTGCGAAGGCGCCGAGGGCTCGGAAGAGGGAGCCGGGGCGATTGGCGAGGCGGAGGAGGAGCGAGGTTTTCCAGCGACGCGCAGCTGCATCCGCGGACGGCAACTTCGCGGTCGGAGTCGCGGCGAGAAAAAAGCGCGTGAAGTTCTGCGCGTTGTCTTCGACGTTCTTCGCGAGAATGCGCGCGCCGTAGATTTCCGCGGCGCGATCCGATGCGATCGCGGCT
>DATKFO010000412.1:0-9808 GCA_035544355.1 Thermoanaerobaculia bacterium | reverse complement strand
GCGAAGGATCTCCTGCCAATGTACGAGACTCGCTCCGTCGGCAGGAGATCCTTCGCGCCCACTCCGCCACCCGCTCAGGATGACACTTGAGCTAGTCACCAGTCACGCCGTAGTACTCCTTATACCAAGCAACAAACCTCGAAATCCCCTCGGCGAGCGACGTCCGAGGACGAAATCCGACCGCGCGCTCGAGCTCGCTCACGTCTGCCATCGTCGAGAGCACGTCGCCGGGCTGCATCGGATGAAAATCGATTTGCGCTTTCTTGCCGAGGCACTCTTCGAGGAGCGCGATGCAATCCATGAGCGGGACGGGATCGCTGTTGCCGATGTTGTAGACGCGATACGGCGCGCGGCTGCGCGCTGGATCGGGCGTGTCACTGTTCCACGACGGATCGGGCTCCGCGGGATGATCGAGCACGCGGACGACGCCTTCGACGATGTCGTCGATGTAGGTGAAGTCGCGAATCATGTTGCCGTTGTTGAAGACCTGAATCGGCTTGCCCGCGAGAATGTCGCGCGTGAACAGAAAGATCGCCATGTCGGGGCGGCCCCACGGTCCGTACACGGTGAAGAAGCGGAGGCCGGTCACCGGAAGGCGATAGAGGTGCGCGTACGTGTGCGCCATCAGCTCGTTCGCTTTTTTCGTCGCGGCGTAGAGCGACACCGGATGATCGACGTTGTCGTGCTCGGAAAACGGCTGATGCGAATTCGCGCCGTACACGGAGCTCGACGACGCGAACGCGAGATGCTCGCAGCCGTTGTGGCGGCAGCCTTCGAGCACGTTCATGAATCCGTCGATGTTCGCTTCGATGTACGCGTAGGGATTCACGAGCGAGTAGCGAACGCCCGGTTGCGCGGCGAGATGCAGCACGCGCGACGGACGATGGCGGGCGAACAGTGATTCGACGACTTTGCGCTCGGCGATGTCGATCTCGAGAAACTCGAAATGCTCGTATTTGCTCAGCAATTCGATGCGTTTCCGCTTCAGCGCCGGGTCGTAATACGGCGTGAAGTTGTCGATGCCGAGAACGCTGTCGCCGCGCTCGAGAAGCGCGCGGCAGGCGTGATATCCGATGAAGCCGGCCGCGCCGGTGACGAAATGCATGGCGAACGACGCTTACGATATCAGAGCGCGAACCTATAATGGCGCCCATGCCGGAGTTAGCCAAACATCACCGCGACTATTCGAACCGCGACGCCGACAGGCCGTTCTCGGTGAGCCATTTCTTCCACGTTTTGCGCGCGTATTCGCCCGTGATCCGGCTCGGAATGCTCTCCGTCGTAATCGCGTACATGCTGGTGGCTGTCCTCGTTTTCCTGATGGGGCCAGGGCAGCGCATCACGAAGGTCGTGTTCCGTCTCGACTTCCAGGGATCGCCCGAAGGGAAGTATCCCAATGGCTTGAAATTCAATCCCGCGGACATCGTTTCGCCGCCGATCCTCCACCGCGTCTTCGTGCAGAACAAGCTCGAGCGCTACACCACGCAATCGGAATTCGGCCGCTCGCTCGTCGTGCTCGAATCGAATCGCGCGTACGAGCTGCTGGCACTCGAATATCAGGCACGCCTCGCTGATCCGAAGCTCTCCCCCGTCGACCGCGAGCGCATCGAAACGGAGTTCGAGGCCAAGCGCGGGAGTCTCGCGAAAAACGACTACGCGCTGATCTACAGCACGCCCATCAACGAATCGAAGCTGCCGAAAACGGTCCGCGAAAAGGTGATGAGCGACATCCTGAAGGAATGGGCGGACTACGCGACGCGCGAGCGCCGCGTGCTGAAGTACCGCGTGGCGATCATTTCGCCGTCGACGTTCCAGCAGAGCGTGCTGAACCAGAAGGACTACGTCATCGCGGTGCAACTGCTGCGCTCGAACATGTACCGGCTGATCGGCAATATCGTGGAGCTGCGCAACATCCCGATCGCCGACGTCGCGCAGACGAAGGACAATCTCTCGCTCATCGACGTTCAGGCGAAGCTCGATGACATCGTCCGCTTCCGCCTCGAGCCGCTCGTGCCGCTCATCCGCGCAAACAACCTCATCAAGAATCCGGAGATGACGATCCGCTTCGTCGAGGCGCAGCTCGCCTACGACAAGCGGACGTACGAGGCGAAGCAGGAAGCGGCGAAATCGGTGCGCGAGGCGCTGCTCGCGTACGACCCGACTGCGAGCGTTCCTTCCGAGGCTGGTGCATTGACCGGTGCGCGCTCGATCCAGTCGAGCGGCGCTGCGGGCGCCGAAACGGTGATGCCGCAGATCAACGAGTCGTTCATCGACCGGCTCATCCGGCTTTCGAAACAGGCCGCCGATACGGAGTACCGGCAGAAGATGATCGACACGCTGATGCAGACGTCGAACGCGGTCGTGCCATGGCAGCAGGCCGTGCGCTACGACGAAGATCTGCTGGTACAGCTGCGCAGCAACTCCGCGGGCGGCACAGGCACGATCACGGCGCAGGAAGTCGAGCAGCAGATTCGCGACGCGGAGGCCGACTCGCGCACGCTGCTGCAAAAGACGACCGAGCTCTACGACATCATCTCGGAATCGCTGAATCCCGGCAGCGAGATCTACACCGTGACGTCGGTGCCGATCACGCGCACGGAGCGCCTCGTCGCGCTGCCGCAGCTCGCGATGTGGGGGGTGGTGGTGGTGCTGGTGGCGTTCCCGCTGATTCTCGCGGCGTGTCTGATTCACAACCGCGTGCGCGAGGAAGAGGAAGAAGAGGCGCTGGCGGATTGATTACGGGATGGCGGACTTATAGTCCGCCGGTTTTTTGCGCGAGGCGGCGGACGATAAGTCCGCCGTTGCGTTGCTGCAGTCAGGTCATCTGTCGGAAAGCGGCGACTGCGGTCGCCGCAGTCCAAACCACTCGACGGTGTTCTTCAAGCCCTCTTCGATCGTCACGAATTCTCCGAGCGACGCGACGCTGCGCAGCGCGCGCGCGTCGAGCACGCTTCGCATCTGCTCGCCCGCTTTCGCGGGGCCGTGCTTCGCGGCGCGCGTCGTGCCGGTGTTGCGCGCGAGAATTTCGTAGAGCTCGACGACCGAGGTTTCGACGCCGGTGCCGACGTTGAATGCGCCGGTGATTTCGGAGTCGGACATCGCCATGTTCGCGGCGACGACGTCGCCGACGTAGACGAAATCGCGCGTTTGCCCACCGTCGCCGTTGATCGTCGCCTCCGCTCCGCGCAGCAGCGCGTCGGTGAAAATCGCGACGACGCCCGCCTCCCCTTTCGTGCTTTGCCGCGGACCGTAGACGTTCGCGTAGCGCAGCGCGACGGTCGGCAGTTTCTGCACTTCGCGGAAGTAGTGCATGTAGTGCTCGACAGTGAGCTTCGCGCATCCATACGGAGAGAGCGGGTGCGCGGGATGCGATTCGCTCTGCGGCACTTCGACCGGCTCGCCGTACATCGCGCCGCCGCTCGACGCGAAGAGAAATTTCTTCACGCCGCATTCGACCGCGGTCTGCAGCAGGCGCACCGACGCGACGATGTTCGTCTCCGCATCCGCCGCGGGATCGCTCACCGAAATGCGCACGTCGATCTGCGCCGCGTGATGGTTGATGAGATCGGGACGCAGCTCGCGCACGGCATCCATCGCCGCGGGATCGCAGAGATCGGCTTCGATGAATTGCGCGCGCGGATTGAGATTCGCGCGATCGCCGGTCGAGAGGTTGTCGAGAATCGAGACGCGCCAGCCGCGCTCGAGATAAGCATCGACGAGATGCGAGCCGATGAATCCCGCGCCGCCGGTCACGAGAACGTGCCGTGTCATACGGGCGCGATTCTGCTCTTTTTGTGCGCGACGCGGAAGACGATTGCGGCCGCCGCGCCGAATAGGAATCCGCCGACGTGCGCCCACCACGCGATGCCCGCGATCTCCTGCGTGCGCTGCGCGGCCGCGAGCGCGAAGTAGCCGTTCGCGAATTGCATCAGCAGCCAGACGGGAAGAAAGATCACCGCCGGAATCTCCGCCATCGCCCAATAGACGACGAGCGGAAAGAGCGTGACGATCCGCGCGCGCGTACGCAGCACGAGGAACGCGCCGAGGACGCCGGCGATGCTGCCCGACGCGCCGATCGACGGCACCGTCGACTGCGCAAAGAGCACGGTGTGCGTGAGGCTGCCGATGATGCCGCACGCGAGATACAACACGAGATACCGCGCGTGCCCGAGCGCGTCTTCAACCCCGCCGCCGAACACGCGGAGGTAAATCATGTTGCCGATGAGGTGAACGAATCCGCCGTGCAGGAACAGCGACGTCACGAGTGTGATCAACACTTCCCACGTCGCATAACGAAACGCCGCCGGATCGACGAGCCGTGCGGGGATGAAGCCGAACGTCTGGATGATCCGCTCGGTCTTCGGCCCCATCGCCAGCTGCGCGATGAAGGTCAAGATGTTGACGGTCAGCAGCGCGCGATTGACGAGCGGCACGCGATGCCTCGGCAGCGTATGACGGAGTGGGATCAATCAACCCAACGCTATGCGAATCTCCTGCACAACTTCCGCGATCTGCTCTTCGCGCAGCTCCGGGAACACCGGAATCGCGAGCGTCTGCTCTGCGGATAGCTCCGAGTTTGGATAGCGATCGCTCGCGCCCGGAACGTTCGCGAAGCACTTCTGCTGCGGCAACGTGAGCGGGTAGTAGACCTCGCAACCGATGCTTTTGCTCTTCAGGTGTGCCATCACGCGATCGCGCCCCTCGGCGAAACGGATCACGAACTGGTTGTAGATGTGACGGCGCCCCGGTAGCTCTTCGGGCACCACGACGCGATCGCCGAGCCCTGCATCCGCGAAGTGGCGGCGATAGACCTCCGCGTTGCGGCGACGTCCCTCATGCCACGCTTCGAGGTGCGGCAGCTTCACGTGAAGGATCGCGGCCTGCAGCGCGTCGATGCGGAAATTGCCGCCGACGTAGTGGTGGTAGTACTTCGGACGCATGCCGTGCACGCGAAAGTCGACGAGCTTCTCCGCGAGCGCGTCGTCGTTGCACGTGATCGCGCCTGCGTCGCCGAACGCACCTAGGTTCTTGGACGGGAAGAACGAAAAACATCCGAGCACACCGATCGAGCCGGCGCGCTTTCCTTCGTAATCCGCACCAATCGCCTGCGCCGCATCTTCGACGACTGCGACGTTGTGTTTCTGCGCGATCGCCATGATCTCGTTCATCGGCGCGCATTGTCCGTACAGATGCACGGGCATGATCGCCTTCGTGCGCGGCGAGATCTTCGCCTCGATGAGGTTCGGATCGATGTTGTAGTCCTCGAGGCGAATGTCGACGAACACCGGCGTCGCGCCGAGGCGATCGACGACGCCTGCGGTCGCGAAGAACGAGTATGCGGGGACGATCACTTCATCGCCCGCGCCGACGCCGAGGACCATCAGCGCTTCGAGCAAGGCGTCGGTGCCGGAGGAGACGCCGAGTGCGTGTTTCGTGTGGCAGTAGGCGGCGAAGTCGCGCTCGAAATCATCGACGCGTTTGCCGAGGATGAATATTTGCGATGAGTAAACCTCCTCGGTGACGCGGAGGACTTCGTCGCGGATCGTTGCGTATTGGAGCTTGAGATCGAGGAGCGGAATCGCCATAGCGGCGCGAAGTATATCGTCCGTTAGACGCTGCGCCGCGGCGCTCCGTATTCATGCACGACGGTCGAGATCAACACGATCTCCCGACCCCAACCCACCGACTACGCCCTTCGTGTGTCTGCATTTCAATCATCATTTTCAGTAATCAATTACACGAAATGCTTCATAGACATATTTTCACGATCGCCCGTATCACAGCACAACAAACACAGCGGCCCAACAGCAGCCGCCCAGTACAAAAAGGAGATTCACCCATGCGTTTGAAGAACCTCATCACCGCAGCCTCCATCGCGCTCCTCCCGATCGCCGCAAGCGCTGCACAGATCATCGTCCCCGTCGCCGGCACCGGCCCGGGCGCAGGCAACAGCCAGTGGCAGTCGGAGCTCACGCTCCACAACACGAGCGCGAAGGCCATCACCGCCTCGATGAAGTTTCATCAGGGCGAGGAAGTCTCCGCGGCCGTTGCGCTGAACGTCGCCGCGCGCGCCACGAGCTCGATCGCCGACATCGTGAAGACGCAGTTCGGTAAGGAGAGCGGCACCGGCGCGATCACGATCGATCTCTCCGACGCAGACGCAGCGAAGCTCGCCGTCGCGTCACGCACGTTCAATGCTTCGTCCGCCGGCGAGTTCGGACAGGACATCCCGGCATTTCGTTCGACCGAAGCTTCGATCGGCGGCGACATCGTCGTGCTCGCGGGTCCGTCGTCCGCGACGAGCGCGCGCTTCAACTTCGGTCTCTACGTCGTCGATGCCGCGAAGGTGAATTGGGAAGTGCTCCGCGCAAACGGCACCGTCGCCGCGTCGCGTGAGCTCGACTACACCGCAGGCACGCACGTCCAATACAACGGCGGCATCAAGAGCCTCCTCGGCGTCGACGCCGCCGACAACGACACCATCCACGCAACCGTGAAGTCGGGCCGCGCGATCTTCTACGGCAGCGCGATCAACAACCTCACCGGCGATCCGCAGTACGTTGCGGGTGTCCGCACGCGCGAAGAGATCCGCATCAACTTCGCCGGCATCGACCTCGACGAAGACGGCACGGTCGACCTGACGGATTCCGATCACGACGGCGTGCTCGACGCGACCATCAGCATGGCCACGTCGCTCTTCCCGAACTACTTCCGCGTCGTCGCCGCAGGCGAGAACGGCGAGAAAGTGACGTTCGAGATCGTCAACTCGTCTGCAGACGCCGCGCTCCTCGACAACGAAGGCACCGTGCAGCTGGCACCGGGCGGCAATCTCAAAGGCACGAAGGGCGAGCTCCGCCTCCGCGCCACCGCAGCCGGCTCCTCGTCGATCCTCGTGATCCCGATCAACTTCCTGTAATCGCTCGCAACGCTTCGAACAAAACGCCGCTCGCACGAGCGGCGTTTTTGTTTGCTATTCTCGATTCGATGCGCAAAGAGGATCTCATCGCATTCGCGCGGACGCGCTGCGCGTCGGCGACGAACTGCGGCAGCACATGCAAACGCTTCGCGACGACTGGCCGACGGAGCAGGAGCGGCGGGAAGATATCGCGACGCACGTCCGCGTTTCGGAGGCACTTCGTCGTGTCAAACGCTGATGTGGAGTGCGGCGGCCGCGCCGCCGCTTTGGGTCACGTGTTACTCGGTTGCGATGTGATTGAAGCGAGTGCGTTGGCGACCCCAAAATGTGGCACAGACACTCTTGTCTGTGCGCGCCGCGCGGGATGAGCCGATGCACAGTAGGCTCCGGTCTCCCGAGTGCGCACAGACAGGAGTGTCTGTGCCACATTTTGAGACGCTCTCCTGCGGTCACCGCAGTCCAAACCGCGCAACGGCGTGACAACGCAACCTCGCAACCTGAACATGCAACCCAAAGCGGCGGCATGGCCGCCGCACTCCACATTAGGCGAACGTGATGCGCGCGAAGCGGCGCTTCCCCACCTTCAACAGATACGTCGTCCCCGCTTTCGCGTCGAGGGTGTGCATCGTGCCTTCGACCTTTGCGTCGTCGACGAGCACGCCGCCTTGTGCGATGAGGCGCTGCGCTTCTTTGTTTGTTGGGGCGAGGCCCGCGGCGGTGATGATTTTGCTCACGAGCTGCGGTTGATCGGATGCGGGTAACGTTTTCTCTTCGATGTCCGTCGGCACCTGGCGCTCGCTGAAGACGCGAGCGAACTCCGCCTCCGCGGATTCCGCCGCCTCCGCATCGTGAAAGTCGCGGATGATCGACTTCGCGAGCTCGCGCTTGGCTTGCATCGGGTGCCAGCTCTTGCGCTCGTCGATTTGCGCGGGCGTGAGGTCGGTGCAGAGCAGGTAGTACTTCCACATCAACTCGTCGGAGATCGACATGACTTTGCCGAAGATGTCGCCCGGCGCTTCGTCGATGCCGATGTAGTTGCCGAGGGATTTCGACATCTTTTCGATGCCGTCGAGACCCTCGAGCAATGGCGTCGTGAGCACGACCTGCGGCTCGAGGGAGTACTCGCGCATGAGATCGCGTCCGACGAGCAGATTGAACAGCTGATCCGTTCCGCCGAGCTCGACGTCGCATTTGAGCGCGACGGAGTCGTAGCCCTGCGCGAGCGGATAGAGCAGCTCGTGAATCGCGATCGGCTGATGCGCGTCGTAACGTTTGCGAAAGTCATCGCGCTCGAGGATGCGCGCGAGCGTGTATTTCGCGGCGAGGCGGATCATCCCTTCCGCGCCGAGGGCGCCGAGCCATTCGGAGTTGAACCGGATCTCGGTCTTCTCGCGATCGAGAATCTTGTAGACCTGTCGCTGATACGTCTCGGCGTTCTGCAGGATCTGCTCGCGCGACAGCGGCGGGCGCGTCGCCTTCTTGCCGGTCGGATCGCCGATCATGCCGGTGAAATCGCCGATGAGAAAAATTACGCGATGGCCGCACTGCTGGAAGTGCTTCATCTTGCGGATGAGGACCGTGTGGCCGAGGTGGATGTCGGGGGCGGTGGGATCGAACCCGACCTTGATCGTGAGCGGCTTCCCGCGCTGCAGCTTCGCCTCGAGATCCTTGCGATCGATGAGATCGACCGAGCCCTTGGCGAAGTAATCGATTTGTTCGTGGACGTTCATGCGCGCGGGAGTTTACACGCGCCAACCCGCGCCCGCTCCCGTGCCCGGCTTTTCAAAAACGCACGATTTCGCATAAACTGCCCGCAATGATGACGAACGCAACGCGCCACCATCATCACCACCATCATCACTGATGGGGGTGCGTTCTTGCGCCCCGCCGGCAGGAAGGGGCGCTCGAGCAAACTAAGCACGCCAAGCACGAAAACCTCTTCCTCGACATGCGGGGAAGAGGTTTTCGAGTTTATGGCGACAAAATTTCGATATCCAACCGGAGCACGGCCGCTGCTGATCGAAGAGACGGCGCGGCGGAGGCGCATCGAGTCGCGCTTCGTCTCGATTCTCGAGAGCGCCGGCTTCAGTGAGATCGTCCTTCCGATCATCGACTACGCCGAGCCGTACGCGCCGATTCTCGAGCGCGGCAGCGTGCGGCAGAGTTATCGCTTCGTCGATCGCGAGGGCGAGCTCGTCGGCATCCGCTCCGATTTCACGCCGATGGTCGCGCGCGCACTCGCGCCTTCGATGTCACCCGGCGAACTGCTGCGCGTCTTCTATCGCGGCGATGTGATCCGCTGCGAAGCCTCCCGCCTCGGCGCAAACCGAGAGCTCTTTCAAATCGGCGCCGAGATCGTCGGTGATCCGTCGCCCGCCGCGGACATCGCGGTGATGCGACTCGCGGCCGATATCCTGCGCGCGTTCGATGCGAAGCCGCTCGTCGTCTACAACGACACGTCGCTCGTCGCGCAATTCGATGAGTCGACACGCACTGCGCTCACGACGAAGCGGATGCGCGACGGACTGCCGCCGCTCGCGCAGAAGCTGATCGCGGGCACCGCGACGATCGACGACGTGCGCGCGTTCGACGCGCAATCCGCCGAGCGGCTCGATGCGATCGCGCGCGAGCTCGATCCCGATGAGTTTCAACTGCACCTCGACGACATTGACGAGAACAACGGCTACTACACCGGACTCCGCTTCCGCCTCTTCAGCGCCGGCTCGCGCACGAAGCTCGCGCAAGGCGGCCGCTACGACACACTCTACGAACGCTTCGGCACACCCGCCGCGGCGGTCGGATTCACATTCACGATCGACGAACTATTGGAACGCCGGCCTCGGGCCGGCTGGCCCGAAGACGTCTCGTCTTCGCGGCGGCGAGACGCCGCCG
>DATKFO010000411.1:0-2231 GCA_035544355.1 Thermoanaerobaculia bacterium | reverse complement strand
GAACTGCTGATAGCCGGTCGTCAGCACCCGCGCGATGAGATTGTCGAGCGGGAGGAAGCCGTCCGATTCGAGCTGTTTGACTTCCTGATCGATCGGCGTCGTGACGAGATAGACGTCGCCGACCTGCAGATCTTCCGTGAGCGGATAGGTGGGGATCACCTGGCTCGCGCGAATGGTGAGGCACCAGTCCTTCGCGACGCGCGAGAGCTGCGTGCTCGTCGATTTCGTGAGACTGCACGCGCAGAGGAGTAGCGCCGACAAGACGACCGAGCGGGAGCGCATGGCGACAGTGTAGCGGATGCACTGGTTCATGTGCACGTTCTAGGAGTGCGGTGGCAAAGCCACCGCTTTCTGATCCGGATCAGAAAGCGGCGACTACCGTCGCCGCACTCCTAAACGCGTCACGAGATAGATCACGCCGCCCACCACCAGCGCGATCGCCGCCGCGACCAGTTTGAACTTGTCGAGCGTCACGACGAATGCGAGCGCGACGAGTGTGCCGAGAATCGAGAGGATGATCGTGCGGACGCGCTTTTCGGGCGATTTGTTGAGGAACGGAATCGCGGTTGCGGTGAAGAGGTATGTCGACAAGCGCGCGACCGCCGACAGCAGCGCGAGTTGCGCGAAGGAGCCGGAGAGCGCGAGCGCGAGTGCGGCGACGGAGTGGATCACGATCGCGACGGATGGCGTGTGGAAGCGCGGATGCACGAAGCGGATCGGGCCCATGTTGCGATCGAGCGAGAGCGCGTAGAGCATGCGCGAGCCCTCGAGCATCGTGCCGGAGTTCGTGCCGGCCATCGAGAGCAGCGCGCCGATCGAGACGATCAATACGCCGATCGGTCCGACGAGCGCACCGGCTGCGGTTGCGATCGGCGCGTCGCTGATCGAGAGATCGGGGAGCGCGGACATCGCGGCGAGCTGCGCGAAGACGTAGATCGCGGCGATGGCGAGAATTCCGATCAGCAGCGCACCAGGCAAGTCCTTGCGCGGATTTTTGTATTCGCCTGCGGGGACGCCGAGGTTTTCGAAGCCGGCGTAGGCGAAGAGCATGAAGAGCGCGGCGTCGTTCCACTTCGTGCCGGGGCCGGGAAGCGTGAACGAGCCGGGAATCGGATTGTGCTTCCAGACGACGAGCGCGACGACGATGAACAGCAGCAGCGGGAGGAGTTTTCCCCACGTGAAGATGTAGATCGACGCGGCGCCGTACTTCACGCCGAAGAAATGGATCGCGCCGAGAATCAGGATGATCGCGGTGATGATGATCATGCGCGGCGCGGTGTCTTTCAGCGCCGGGTTGAATTTCGCGAGCGTGAGCACCATGCCGTTCGAGAGTGATGCAAGTGATGTCAAACGCGCGATCCAGTTCATCCAGCCGGTCTCGAATCCGATGAAGTCGCCGAACGCGGTGCGCGCGTATAGATACGCGCCGCCTGGCTCGCTGAAGTGACTCGCCGCTTCGGCGAAGCACAGCACGAGGATGAACACCGGCACTGCGAACAGCAGCGGTGCCCAGAGTGAGAACGGCCCGAGGAGCACGAAGGACTCGTGCGGGAGAAGGAAGACGCCGGAGCCGACGACGGCGTTGATGCACATCGCGACAAGGCCCCAGAAGCCGACGGTGCGGACGAGTTTCGCGGTCGATTCGGTCACTTCGTGTATCCCTTTCCGCGCAACACGCGTCCCGGCAAATTGCCGGTCATCTTTTCATCGGCGAGCACCGGCACGCCGTTCACGATCACATCGATCACGCCAACCGAGAAATGATGCGGGTCTTCGTACTTCGATTCGTCCGCGATGCGTTGCGGATCGAAGACGACGATGTCGGCCTTCATGCCTTCGCGCAGGATGCCGCGATCATGAAAATTTGCGCGCGCTGCGGCTTGCGACGTCGCCTTGCGCACCGCTTCTTCGAGCGTGAACAATTTTTCGTCGCGCGTGTAGCGGCCGAGAACGCGCGGAAAGGTTCCGTAGGCTCGCGGATGCACGGCGTTGTTCGATGCGCGCGCATCGGGCGAGGGGGAGCCGGAGTCGCCGCCCATTGAGACGTAAGGTTGCTTGAGCGCGTAGCGGACGTCGTCTTCGTGCATCGAGAAGAAGATCACCTGCGGCGAGTTTTCGTTCTCCGCGAAGATGCGCATGAGCGCTTCTTCGGGCGCGACGCCCATCGCGGCCGCGATCTCTTCGACGAAGAGTTTCTGATACTGCGCGTGCGCGGGATTGCCGATGCGCGC